>JBDRFQ010000218.1:0-28088 GCA_043818685.1 Candidatus Eiseniibacteriota bacterium | reverse complement strand
CGAGCCGGAAGACGACCCCCGCTCGTATTCCCGGAGGACCCGGACGGCGCTGGCAAGGAGCATGAGGAGGAGGATGACGATAATGCTGAGAGAGGGACCGAACATCACGCGCCTACCCGTCCTTTCTTCCACGGTCCGACGGACGGACCTTGAGAACCAAACCTTCCGCCTTTTCGACCACGATTTCCGTTCCCGCTGCGATCGGCGCTTCCGACTCGGCCGACCAGTGCGCGCCGGCGACGAACACGCTCCCCGTCGGATCGATCCCGGTCCGGGCAACGCCGACCTGCCCGATGAGGCCGCGGTGCCCGGTGACGGGACGCTTTCGCCTCGTCCTGAGCGCCATCCCGAGCGCGAAGACGAAGAACGCCACCGTCAGCAGGACCGCGGGGAGTATCACCGCGAGCGAGACGCGGAGGAACGGGGCGGGGGAACGGAAGAGCAGGACCGACCCCATGATGAGAGCGGCCACGCCCCCCGCCGTGAGGATCCCGTAGCTCGGCGTGAACAACTCGGCCACGAAGAAGACGACACCGAGAATCATGAGTAGAAGCCCCGCGTAGTTGATGGAAAAGCTCTTGAGCGCGAAGAGCGCGAGCACCAGGCAAATCGCGCCGATCACGCCGGGGAAGATCGTCCCCGGGGAGGAGATCTCGAAGAAGAGGCCGTAGAAGCCGAGCATGAGCAGAATGTAGGCGATGGTCGGATCGTTGAGGAAAGCGAGGAAGCGGTAGCGCCGGCTCATCGAGAACTCCTCGACGTCCGCGCCGCGGAGGGCGAAGGCGATCGTTTCGCCCTCCGGTCCCTGCACCTCCATGCCGTCCAGCTTCTCGAAGAGCTCCGCGCGGCTTGCCGCGACGCAGTCCGCGATTCCGAGCGCGACCGCCTCGCTCGCTGGGGTCGACTCGCTCTTGCGCACCGCGCGTTCCGCCCATTCCACGTCGCGGCCGCGCTTCTCGGCGATGCTCCGGAGATACGCCACCGCGTCGTTCGTCGCCTTGTCGGTGAGGGTCGAGTCCGTCTCCCCGCCGCCGAGGTTGACCGGGTGGGCGGCGCCGATGTTCGTTCCCGGGGCCATGGCGACGGCGTGCGCGGCCATCGCGATGAAGGCGCCGGCCGAGGCGGCCCGCGAGCCGCTCGGAGAGACGTACACGACCACCGGCACCTTGCTCGAGAGGATTCGCTTCACGATCTCGCGCATGGCCGTGTCGAGCCCGCCCGGAGTGTCGATCTCGATGACGACGGCGTCCGCCGAACTTCTTTCCGCTTCATCGATCGCGTCGACGAGGAAGCTCGATGCGACGGTTCCGATCACGCCCTGGTACGGGATCCACAACACGCGAGGAGGCCGGTCCTCCGGGAGCGCCGCCACGTGGGCGGAATCGCTCTCCGCCCGCGACCGCGGAGAGAGAAGGGAGAGCCCGGCGAGAAGGACGAGCAGGGACGCGACGGCTCCGGCGGGCTTTGAGGAGAAGAGTGTCATGACCGCCCCTCGCTTTCGGTTGGCCGATCCATTCCCATAATAGCCCGGCCCGGCCCGCGTCGCAAGAAGCGCCGCTCGAGGTTCGCGCCTCCGCAAGCCCGGGCCGCGGGCTCTCAGCGCGGGAGGGCGATCCCGGAGAGCCGCCGGAAGAGGGAGACCGCGTAGGTGTCGGTCATGCCGGAGACGAAATCGGTGACGCGCAGGATCCTCTCGTAGTCGCTCCTCTCTTCCGGGAAGAGGCCCGGCATCAAGGTCCGGATCCGGTGGTGCCCGGGGTGCGCCGGCTTCAAGGCGGCGGAGACGAACCGGTCGAGCAGCGCGCCGATTACCCCGTAGCCGGCGATCTCGATCTCGAGCACCTCGCCGCACTGGTAGCAACGGCGGAGAACGAGCGCGGTGATCGCGTCGACCTTTCCCTTCGACGGGATCGCGTCCACGAGCGCCCGGTCGAATGAGCCATCGAGGATGTTCTCCTCCTCTCGGAGAAACAGATCTGCGACCTCGCGGACCAGGACGTCGATCGAACGGGCCCGGAGGTAGCCGATCATCGATTTTTCGTCGTCCGGGACTGCGGGGCGCACGCTCGCCTCGTCCGAGGGAATCGCGGCAAGAAGATCGTGCGCGTCCTCGTAGCGGACCTTTCCCAGGCGGAAGCCGTCCTCCAAATCGAGGATCTGATAGCAGATGTCGTCGGCCGCCTCGACGAGGAACGCGAGCGGATGGCGGCACCACCAGGCGCCCTTCTCGGAGAGGGAAATGAGGCCGAGCGCGTCCGCGGCCGTTCGGAGGATCTCCTTCTCGCTCTGGAACACCCCGAACTTGCGGGCGCTCCGCCGGTCTCCCGGATCCTTCGCGAGAAGAGACTCGCGAGGGTACTTGCCGTAGGCCCCGAGCGTCGCGTATGTGAGGCGCATGCCGCCGCGCCCGGTCGCCATCTGAAGACGGGTGAGGATGCGGAGCCCCTGCGCGTTCCCCTCGAAGCGCTCGAGGTCCTCGCGTTCGGCGTCCTCGAGGCGCGCGCCGCAGAAGCGATCCGGGTTCCGGAACCAGGTGCGGATCGCGTCCTCGCCGGAGTGCCCGAACGGCGGGTTGCCGATGTCGTGCGCCAGGCAGGCGGCCGCGACGATGTCGCCGAAGTCGCGCGGCGCGGCGATCTCGCGGAGGCGGTGCTTCTCGACGAGGGACGCTCCCACGAGGGTGCCGAGGCTTCTTCCGACGCAGCTCACCTCGAGGCTGTGCGTGAGCCGCGAGTGGACGTGGTCGTTCTCTGGCATCGGGAAGACCTGTGTCTTGTCGTGCAGGCGGCGGAACGCCGATGAGAACACGATTCGGTCGTGGTCTCTCTGGAACTCGTTCCGGGCGTCGCTCGCGGCGGAGCGGCCTCCGCCGCCGAGGCGCTCCTCCGTGAGAAGCGACTCCCACCGCATCTTCTTCTTCATGAAGCATCCTCCGCGCCGCCGCGCGGATCGAGTCTATCGGGGAGAGGGGCGCGCGGCAAGACGGAAGGGAAGGGCGGACCGAGGGTTTCGCCGACCGGGGGTGGATCCGTTATACTCCCCGGGAGAGAGGGGCGTCATGAAACAGGTCATGACCATCGCCGGCTCCGATTCCGGGGGCGGCGCGGGGATCCAGGCGGACCTCAAGGCTTTCGCGGCGATGGGGGTCTTCGGTACCTCCGTGGTCACCGCGGTCACGGCGCAGAACACGACCGGCGTGACGGGCATCCACGACGTTCCCGTCGCGACCGTCCGCGCCCAGATCCGCGCCCTCTTCGACGACTTCGAGATCGCCGCTGTGAAGACGGGGATGCTCTCGTCGGCGGAGATCGTCTCGTGCGTGGCGGACGAGCTCGAGCGAGCGGGCGAGCGCCCCCTTGTGGTCGATCCGGTGATGATCGCGGCGAGCCGGGCCGCTCTCATGCGGGAAGGCGCCGTGCCGGAGCTGATCGAGCGGCTCCTTCCACTCGCGACCGTCGCGACGCCGAACCTGCACGAAGCGTCCGTGCTCGCGGGGATGCGGGTCGAGAGCGGCGAGGAGATCCGGGAGGCGGCGAGGCGAATTCAAGGCCTCGGGTGCCGCTCGGTTCTCGTCAAGGGGGGGCACGGCGGAGGGGACGAGGCGGTCGACGTGTTGTACGACGGGAAGGAGTTCCTCGAGTTCCGCGCGCCCCGGCTCGAATCGCGCGGCGTTCACGGCACGGGATGCACGTACGCCTCCGCCCTCGCTGCCCGGCTCGCCCTCGGCGAGTCGGTCCCACGGGCGGTGCGCAACGCGAAGGCCTTCGTCACCGAGGCGATCCGTCACGGCCTCGACGTCGGCCGCGGCAGCGGCCCGACGAACCCGCTCTACTTCCTGCCCGAATGGAGAATCGACGGGTAGCATCCGGGAGGCTCGATCATGCCGGCTCACAACTTCTCGCCCCCGAAGGGCAAGATCGTTCCTGTTCGCATCGATTCGAAGGCGCTCAGGGGAAACCTCCTCGGGGATCCGGCCGAGCGGGCGGCGGCGGTCTATCTCCCCGGGGGGTACGAGGAGTCGGGGGAGGAGTACCCCCTCTTCGTCGATCTTGCCGGGTTCACCGGAAGCGGTCTCAAGCATCTCTCCTGGACGGCGTTCGGCGAGAGCGTGCCGCAGAGGCTCGACCGGCTCGCCGCCGAGGGGAAGATGGGCCCCGTTGTCGCCGTGTTCCCCGACTGCTTCACGTCGCTCGGCGGAAACCAGTACGTCAACTCCGCCGCGACGGGAAACTGGGAGAACTTTCTGATCGACGAGATGCTACCCGCGGTCGAGAGCCGCTTCAGGGTGCGGAGGGGCCGCGAGCACCGCGCGGTCTTCGGCAAGTCGAGCGGCGGGTACGGCGCGATCGTGCACGGCATGAGGCACGCCGATGTCTGGAACGCGGTCGCCTGCCACTCGGGCGACATGGACTTCGATCTCGTCTACCGGCCGGACTTCCCCAAGGTTCTGAACGCGCTCGCCCGGCACGGGCGCAGCATCGAGAAGTACCTCGCCCACCTCGAAGAGAAGCCGAAGGCGGCCGGCGACGATATCCTCGTTCTGATGATCCTCGCGATGGCGGCGACGTACGATCCGGATCCCGCCGCCTTCAAAGGGATCCGCCTTCCGGTCGATCTCGAGACGTGCGCGCTCGACAAGGAGAGATGGGCGCGGTGGCTCTCGCACGACCCGGTTCGTCTCGTGAGGGAGCCGGAGTGCGGGGAGAACCTCCGCCGTCTCGCGGGGCTCTTCATTGACTGCGGGTGGAACGACCAATACCAAATCCACTACGGGACGCGGGCGTTCGTGGCGGAGCTCCGGGCGAGGGGCGTCCCACACCGCTACGAAGAGTTCGACGACGATCACACCGCGGTCGACTATCGGATGGACGTTTCGCTTCCGTACTTGTATGGTGCGGTTACAGGAGAGGCTTGATCGAGAAGGCCGTAACCGCCGCTTCCGCCGGCCGATCGATCCTTCCGAGGGAGGAACCATGGACCGCCGGCCGATCCCGCTCTCGGAGCTCCAGGTCCGCCCGCATCATCTATGGGACTCGCAGTGGCTGCTTCTCGCGGCGGGCAGCCTCGCCGAGGGCGATTTCAACGCCATGGCGGTCGGCTGGGGGAGCATCGGGACGATGTGGTCGAGGCCTTTCGCGCAGGTGGTCGTCCGGCCGACGCGCTTCACCCACGACTTCATGAACCGCCACCCCACCTTCACCCTCTCCGCCTTTCCCGAGAAGCACCGGAAGGACGTCTGGACTCTCGGCACCCGGTCGGGCCGCGACGGGGAGAAGATCAAGGAGACCGGGCTGACGCCTGTTCCGTCGGTCCGCGTGGCGGCTCCCTCGTTCGCCGAGGCGGAGCTCGTCATCGAGTGCGTGAAGATCTACTGGCAGGACATGGATCCGGGCCGGTTCCTCGCTTCTGAGATCGAGGAGAAGTATCCGCAGAAGGACTACCACAGGATCTACTACGGCGAGATCGTGGCGGCGTTCGGCGCGGCCCGCTTCCGAACGGCGGAACCGCCCGATCCCCCGTCCGGAACCGAATGATCGACCGCCCTTCGCCCCGGCGGGTTCGCCGACGGGAGAAGAGGGAAGGAGCGCACGATGGAAGAGCCGAAAGAGGAGACGCGGAACGAAGGCCCGGGGCCCGAGTCGACCGAGCCGGAGGGGTCTCTCAAGATCAGCCTGGTCCCCGCGGACCGTACGAAGAGAGCGATTGCGTTTCTCATCGACTGGTTCGTCTCTTTCCTGCTCAGCCTCGTTCCCGTCATCGGGTGGCTCGTCGGAGCCGGCTACATGCTCCTCCGCGACGGCTTTTCGAGCGGGATTCTCGACCGGCGCAGCCTCGGCAAGAAAGCGATGGGCATACGCCCGGTCGTGATCGCCGGATCGCCGGTCACCGCCGGCGTCTCCGCTCGCCGGAACGTCATCTTCGCCGTGCCGATTCTTCTCTTGGCCATCCCCGGCGTCGGGATTCTGCTCGCTCCCATCGCGTCGCTCCTCATTATCGTCGTCGAGGTCGGCCTCGTGCTCACGGATCGGGACGGCCGCCGCTACGGCGATCGCCTTGCCGGCACGCTTGTCGTCGAGTCGGAGGATTAAGACCCTTCGCGTCGGGTTCCCGGACTCCGCGTCTTCCCGTCCGGGGGCGTCCGGTTCGTCGCCGCGACCCGGCGTGCGGCCGCGCCGGTGCCGCGGGAACGGCACTTGCCCGACCTGCCCGCTCCCGATAGCCCCAAATCGTACGTTCTCGAGCGCCGTCGTACGATTCGGTGCGTTCTCGATCTGCGCGAGTCATGCCCTTGACGGGCGGTGCCCGCGACCTGACGCGGGTTAGCCCTCTCCGGAGAGGATCCGCGCTGTTGGCACGGCGGCTGCTTGTTCGGATGAAACGGTGGTGCCGCCGGATCGGTTTCAGACGACTCGAACAACTCGGACTGCAGAAAGGGAGGCAATCAATGCGCGTGGAGCGGATGAGTCGATGGGGTTTCGTGTTCGCGGTCCTGCTCGTCCTGCCGGTCGGGCAGGCTCGCGGCGATTTCGTTCCGGTCGAGGACTTCGATGATCTCGTTCTCGGGCCCGTTGATGATCAGGGCGGCTGGTACGCGGCGAGCAGCAACTCCGTGGTGGCGGCGGACCCCGCGGACGGGGAGAACCAGGTGCTTTCGGTGACGACCGAGTCGACGCACCTCCACCGCGAGGTGCTCCTCCCGAACGGCACGGTGCGCATGCTCTTCCTGCGCTTCCGCTACGCAAGCCAGCTCAACGTGTCCTTCGGCTTGTCCGGCCAGTCCTTCCCGACTCAGTTCGGGGACTTCGAGCCCGAGCTGAGCCTGACCAACGCCACCAGCGAGCTCCGCGTCAACGACGGCGGATCCTACGACGTTCTTGCGGTTCTCCAGCCGAATGTCTGGTACAACTGCTGGATGCTGATCGACAACCTCGCAGACAGCACGCGGGTCTGGCTGCATGCGCGACCGGGAGACGACGCAGGCTCGGCGGACCTGCTCGCCGCGGACGGACAGACGGACTTCGAGTTCCGGAGCGGGTACGCCCCCGACCTCGTCGCGCTCTTCATCAAGACCGGCGGCGGCAGCGGCCCCGCGGGCCCGCTCTTCATCGACGACATCTATCTCGAGAACACAAACGCCCTGAACCTGACCAACCCCTCCGGGGTTCAGACGACGCCGGTGGCGGCCGCCGGGGCTCCGGGCGCTTTCTATCTGGCGCCCATCTCTCCCAATCCCTTCAACCCGAGAACCGAGATCCGATTCGCCCTTCGCGAGGCGGCGAACGTCCAGTTGGCGGTGTACGACATCAGCGGTCGGAGGGTGGCCGTCCTCGCCGAAGGGGAACACGGCGCGGGCGAGTTCACGAGGGTTTGGAACGGAACGAACGATGCGGGGCGCGGGGTCGCTTCGGGACCGTACTTCGTGCGCTTCGAAGCGGACGGCTTCGCGGCGACGCGAAAAACGGTGTTGGCCCGGTAGCTTCATCGGCAGGGTCTTCTTCGGGCGGGGGAGATCGCTCGGCGCGAGCCGGTCTCCTTCGCCCCTTCGCCCTTTGTCTCGAGCCCCCGCTGTGGTAAAATAACAAGGCAAATTCTCGATTCGCCGAAACCGATTTGTTGAGCGCCCGATGTCGTGGGTCTTCCGTTCTTTTCTCCTCGCGGTTCATGGCTCATTCGGGCGACACGGTCTCATTCCGGAAAGGCAGGTGTCTCGATGGCGCGCGGTTCGGTGGTTCCCCGGATGCGATTCGGACTTCTTCTGCTTGTCGGTTTCCTGGTGCCGGGGGTTCCGGGGACCGCCTCGGCCGATCCGGCCTCGGACGAAGCGGCCCTGCGAATCTCGAGAGATCTGATCGACCGGGTCGCCGCCTCCGATCTGGGTCGGCTCGTCGCCGTTCCCGACCTATCCGCGGCGCGGGTGGAAGAGCTGTTCGTCGTGCACGACGTGCCGGACGGACGGCCGATCTACTGTCTGGTCCCCATTCGGAGCGGGGGGGAGGTTGTCGGCGTCGTCGCCGTGGACGCGGAGGAAGAGAGATGGCTCTGGTACACCTTCTCCTATCGCGATGAGCGGTTCCCGCCGGTTTCCGAGGGAGAGGCGCGTGTCCGGGTGGCGGACCGCGCGCGCCGGCTCGGCGCCGCCGGACCGGAGGAGACCGGATCGATCGTTCGGGGCCGGGACAAGCGCCTCTACTGGCGCTTCGATTCGGCGGACGACTCGTGGCTCGTCGACGTCGATCGTCCGGGCGCCGATGTCTTGGGGACGGTCGACGGCTCCGCCGTGCGGCCGCTCTTCGCGGAGCCGCTCCTGAAAGCGGACGGACGGAGCATGCCGCCGCGAGGGGAGAGAGCCCTCTTCCCGGACGACGACGTCGTCGCCCTTCTCCGCGAGCTCCCGAGCGCGTACAACATCACGGGCGTTCCGTATCACTACCAGATCACCGATTGGTACTGCGGCCCCGCCTCTCTCCAGATGGTCATGGATTACGTCGGAGAGGAGATCTCGCAGTACACGATCGGCGACGTCGCGGACGAAAACCCCGCCGAGGGCACCTACGACTCCGACCTGGTCCGGGCCGCTCACTTCAGCGGGATGAGCGTCGCCATCCAGGACTCGTCGCTCCAGGGGTACGCGGAGCGCCGGCTGGGGCTCAGCTGCGTCTGGACGGCCGCCTCTCCCGCGCGGCGCCTCAGGCAACTTGTTGCGCGCGATTGCCCGGCGCTCACCCTCACCTGGTACGACGATTCCTTCCTCGGCGGCCATTTTCGCGTCGTCAAGGGCTACGACAACAACCTTGATGTTTTTATCATTCACGACCCGTGGTTCGGCTCCCCCTACTGGGGACCGGACCTTCTCATGAACCAGACCTTCTTCATGGATCTCTGGAGCTACTCTGGATGGACGGGGTTCGCGGCGAGCCCCTGGCGCCTGATCCCCGAGCTTCCGGAGACGGTCGAGGAGGGCGATACCTTCGCCGTCGATCTCACCGTCGTCTATCCGGGGGAGAGCCCGTTCGACGGACAGCTCGCCTGCTCGACCTGCGTCGCAACGATCAACCTCCCGTCCGGGCTCTCCCTTCTCGGAGGGAGCGCAGCGCAGAGCCTGCCGGACCTGGCGTCCGGGGACAGCGCCGCGGTCTCGTGGAACGTGATCGTCTCGGGCTCCTCGGGTGACTATGACATCGCGTTCCAGGCCCAGGGGATCGTGCGGGCGTCTTCCCAGGCGTACCCTTATCCGGGCTACCGGGACAGCATCGGCGGGCACGCGCTCGAGGCCGTCGCCGTCGGCCCGTCGCGGCCCCCGGGATGGGGCGACGAGCTCAGGCTCACGAGCGCCGAGGGGAGCTCGTGCACGAGCTTCCCCGGCGGGCGGGCGGCGGCGATCGAGCCGGACGGAACCGTTCACGTGGTCTGGGCGGACACGCGCGACGGAGACAGCGAGATCTACTATGCCGCGCGCGCAGGAGACGTCTGGCAGGCGGAGACGAGGCTCACGAACGGCGCCGGCGTCTCCGACTCGCCGGCGATCGCGTGCGACGACTCGGGCCGCGTCCACGTCGCGTGGACGGACACGCGGGACGGCGACCAGGAGATTTATTACAAGTATAAAGATCAATCCGGCTGGTCCGCGGACGAACGCGTGACTGCCCGGCCGGATCCCGACCGCGCCCCGAGCATCGCCGCGGGCGCGGGAGGTGTCTTCGTTGCCTGGGAGATGTACGCGGGGGGCTACGGGACCCGGGTCACGGAGGTCGCCTTCTCGGCGAGAACGGGCGGCGTCTGGTCCGCGCCCACGACTCCGGACGCGTCGAGCGTCTACGAATCGTACCGGCCCTGTCTCGCCCGGGGAGCCGACGGCCCGCTTCATCTGGTCTACGAGCGCGAGTCGAGCAACGTGGAGCGCCCGAGGATCCGGTACCGCAGCTGGAACGGCTCTTCCTGGTCCGGCGCGTCCGTGCTCTCGAACGACTCGTCCTATTCGAGAGGCCCGGTGATCGCGGCGGGGGCCGATTCATCCCTTCACGTGGTTTGGCAGGACGGCGAGAACGTGCCGAGCGACATCTTCTACGCCCTGTTCGACGGCCTCTCCTGGCAGCCCGCCGAGGCGATCGTAGCGGGAGCCGGCGAGGCCGCCACGCCGTCGGTGGCGGTTGATGCGGGGGGCGTGGTCTGGGTCGCGTGGGCCGACCACAGGCACGGCGAGCCGGAGATCCACGTGCTGAACGGAAACGACGCGCGCGGGTGGGACGGCGAGATCCGCGTCAGCCGCGGCGACGGCACCTCATCGCTTCCCTGCATCGCCGCCGGCGGCTTGGGCGAGGTGTGCGCGGTCTGGACCGACGTCCGGGACGGCAACTCGGAGATCTACTTCAGAAGCAGGTTCGCGATCGACACGGACGTGCTGATCGCCGCCTCCGGGCCGTTCATCGGGAGTTCGGTCCATCTGACCGCACCCTATCCGGCTCCGTTCCGTTCGGAGACCCGGTTCTTGCTCGCGCTTCCCGAGCCCGCCCCCGTGGCGTTGCGGGTCTTCGACCTCTCCGGGCGTCACGTGAGAACGCTTGCGGAGGGTTCCTTCGGCGCGGGAAGCCACCTGCTCGTTTGGGACGGGAAGAACGGATCGGGGAGAGACGTGGCGCCCGGAGTTTACTTCATCCGTTGCGAAACTCCCCGCGGCGGCGGCGCGCGAAGGATCGTGCGCGTCCGCTGATGCGGGTGCGCGCCGGAGACCGAGATTCCTCTCCCGGATCGAGGCGGGGGGCGCGGCCGGGCCGCGGCGCGCTCCCGGACGCTACGGCGAATCGGGGCCGGGTCGGGAGAGCGATCCGGTGGCGGCACGCGATCGGTCGCGCTCGAGGCGTCTCTCCCGGCCGCGGGGTGTTTCCGCTGGTCTCATCGATCGCACGCGCCTATACTCCCCGACTGCAATCGTCTGTCCCAAAGGCGAGAGGATGCGGCTCTTCTCGGCCGCATCGGAGAGAGGTGATCGCGTGGACTCCCTCGACGGCCGCGAGCTTCCTCCTCTCGACCCGGGCCGCGGGCGTCTCCGCGTCGTCGTGCTGACCTGCGGGCGGCTCGGATTCGATGTGTCCGTCCGGATCCTCGAGGTACCGGGCGTGAGCGAGGTGGCCGTCGTCTTCGCGCCGTATCGGACCCGGCGCGGGGGTTTCCGGAGCCGTTTGCGGCACATCCTCCGGACACAAGGACCCGCCGGACTCGTGCGCGTCTTCCTTTCCAAGCTCACCGCCCCCTTTGGGCGAAGCAGGACGAAGAAGGGCGGCATAGTCCCGGAAGGGTGGCCGGCGACGATCCCGGTCCTCGTCTTCGACGACTTCCATCAGGCCGAGTGTTTGGCGGCGCTGGAGCAGCTCGATCCCCACCTCGGCGTTGTGGCGGGCACCAACATATTGAAGAAGGAGGTGTTCAGCATACCCCGTCTCGGCTGTGTCAACCTTCATTCCGGGAAGGTGCCGGAGTACCGCGGCGCGGCCCCCGCTTTTTGGGAGCTTTACAACGGCGAGACCTCCGTGGGGATCACGATCCATCGGGTCACGGAACGCGTCGACGAAGGCGCCGTCTTGATGGAGGAGCTCTTCCCCATCGATCCGGCCCCCGCCGGCGACCCGATCGAGTACATCGAGACGTTTCGAAACGAGGTTCTCCGGCCGAACGGTGTCCGGATGCTCGCCGAGACGGTTCGGAGGATCGCCGAGGGGAAGGTCGCCGAGCGCCCCCAAGACCGCGCCCGCGGGCGCACCTATCGCACCCCCGGCCGGCGCGCCGTGAAGGAGCTCCGGCGCCGCGTGAAAGAAAGACGAACATGCCCCGGTGGATAAAGAGCGTCCTCGGAAGGATCGCCTACCGAACGGGCCTCTATCGCCTTTTCTTTCGAAACAAGGCGCTCATTGTGCTCTTCCACCGCGTGGACGACTCCCTCGGTGACGACCCGATCAGCTGCACGAGCGCGACCTTCCGCGCCTACTGCGACTTCTTTCGAGAGTACTTCCATGTCGTATCGCTTGCCGAGCTGCTCCGGCGTCTCGAGAAGGGCGAGACGATCCGCCGGAGGGTGGTGATCACCTTCGATGACGGCTACAAGGACAACTTCCAGATCGCCGCCGCGGAGCTCGAAAGGCGCGGTCTCACGGCTTGCTTCTTCATCGCCACCGGCTTCATCGGCACCGAGCGCGTTCCTGCGTGGGACGCGGGGAAGAGCATTCGTTCCGCTTGGATGGATTGGGATGACGTGCGGTCCCTCGACAGGCGGGGTTTCGAGCTTGGGGCGCACACGATGGACCATGTCGACCTGGGGAAAGTCGAGGGGCCCGAAGCGGCGACGGAGATCGCCGGTTCGAAGGAACGGTTGGAGCGCGAGTTGGGACGACCGGTCGTCTTCTTCAGCTACCCCTTCGGTGCCCGGCGGAACTTCACCGAAGAGAACCGCGCCGAGGTCCGTCGGGCGGGCTTCTCTTGCTGTCTTTCCGCTTTCGGCGGAAGCGTCGCGCCCGGAACGAGTCCCTTCCGCCTGGCGCGCATGCCCGTATCCCCCTGGTACCGCTCGCCCTATCAGTTCGGGTTCGAGGCGATGCGGGAGCCGGCGGGGCCGCCCGGCCAGCGGGTCCGACCGGAAATGGCCGGCGAGCCAATTGCTTAATCAAGGTTACGGATTGCGCGGGGCCGCCCCATGCTTTACCCGGGTAACCGATCGGGCGAGCCGGGCCGCGCCTCCCCCCCCCCTCCTCAGGCGATCCCCCGGTAACAGGAAATCGTCGTTGACATTGGAAGGTCTTTTGGTGTATTCTGTGCCGTGCTGAACTTGCAGCGCTTCAATGCCTCTGCCCTCATGCTCTTTCATCGCAAGCGCTGTACCGCGATCGTTCAATCAAGAAATGCCCCGCGCGGTCCGAGCGCCGTCGGGGGGCAGGAGGAGCGCGAAATGCAGATTCGTACAGTGCTAGCCTTGAGCCTCGTTCTCGTCGCGGCGCCGGCCATGGCGAACGTGTACGAGGACGCCTCAACCGCCACGTTCGAGTTCATCGAGCCCGTGGCCGGGGACGTCTGGGGAGGGGCGAGGGACGTTCTCTATGACAACGGTCCCTTCGTCAACATGCCTGGAGGTGGGTGGGGCGGGGCGGATGCGTCGGTCCTGCAGAACTCGACCTTGTTGATGAACACGCTCGGCTTCGGGCATCAGGTGTACTACAACTACCTGGTCACCGACGACTTCACGGTGCCGGCGGGGGACATGTGGTCGGTCGAGACGATCACGTTCTTCGCCTACCAGACGGGCGCGCCGACGAGCCCTTCGACGATGACGGCGGTTCATGTCCAGATCTGGGACAACCCGCCCGACATGCCGGGCGCGAACCTGGTCTTCGGGGATCTCGTCACCAACCGTCTGACCGGGACCGCGTGGTCCAACTGCTACCGGGTGACGGAGACCACGCTGACGGCGACGAACCGCCCGATCATGGCGGACGTCTGCAGCGCGCCGGTCGTTCTGGGGCCCGGCACCTACTGGGTCGCCTGGCAGACCGACGGAACCCTCACGTCCGGCCCCTGGGCGCCCCCCATCGCGATCTGGGGGCAGCCGACCACGGGGAACGGCGAGCAGTCCCTGGACGGCGGGGTGACGTACGCTCCAGCGGTCGACAGCGGATCCCTCACACCGCAGGGATTCCCGTTCATCATCTCGGGGACGAACCTCACGGGGACCGAGGAGAGCACCTGGGGACAGGTGAAGGCACTCTTCCGGTAGACGCCGCGATCGATCCCGAACGAAAGGCCCGGGGCGGAACGGCCCCGGGCCTCTTCTCGTTTCGCGGGGACCGGCCGGGCGTCCCTACTTCTTCAACAACTCTTCGAATACCCTCTTCGAGTCGTCCCGCACCTTCTCGTGGATGCTCGTGCCGTGGGAGTCGATCGTGACGATCACGGGGAAGTCCTCGACACGGATCACCCAGAAGGCCTCGGGCGTCCCGAACTCCTCGAGCTTGTGGACGTCGACGACCTCCTTCACCGACCGGGCGATCGACGTGCCGCAGCCGCCCACCGCGTGGAAGTATACGGCTCCGAGCTTCCGGCACGCCTCCTTGGTCTTCTCTCCCATTCCGCCCTTGCCGATCACCCCGCGCACCCCGTAGCTCTCGATCACCTTCGCCTGGTAGGGCTCCTCGCGCGCGCTCGTCGTGGGCCCCGCGGCGACGAAGGTCCACTTCTTTCCTTCCTTCTTCACGACCGGACCGCAATGATAGATGACTCCCTCGCGGAGAAGGTCGTCGAGGAAGTGCGGCCGCTCCTCGACCATGAGCTTGTGGCCGGCGTCCAGCGCGAGGACGACGATCCCGCTGAGAAGGACCGTGTCTCCCGCCTTCAGCTCGCGGATCTTCTTCTCCGGAATCGGGATCTCGAGCCTAATCATAGATCGCCTCTCCGTTCTTCAGCGTCATCTCCTTGCGCCGGCAGGCCCAGCACATGTAGGAGACGGCGACGTAGAATGTGGCCGGGTGGCGGTGCTGCTTCGCGGCGAACACGCCGAGGACCGTGGTCATTCCGCCGAAGCCCATCGGCCCGATCCCGAGCTTGTTCAGGTCCTGGTGGAGCTCCTTCTCGAAGGCGTCGAGGACCGGGTCCTCGTTGGCCGACCCGAGACGGAGGAAGAACTGCTCCTTCGAGAGGAGATAGGAGGTCGAACGGTCCCCTCCGATTCCGATCCCGACGATGCCGGGGGCGCACCCCATTCCCTGCGCCTTGTAGACGGCGTCGAGAACCACCTTCCGCACCCCTTTGAGGTCGCGGCCGGCCCCGAGGGCCGTGTCGGGGAGCTTGTACTGGGTGCCGACGTTCTCGCTCCCGCCCCCCCTTGAGCATCAGCCTCACGCGGGTCTCGTTCTTCTCCCACGCCTTGAAGGTCGCGTAGGGCGCGTTCGTCCCGATGTTGGTGCCGGAGTTCTTGCCGGTGACCGGATCGACCGCGTTCGGCCGGAGGAGCACGTCCTTCGTCGCCCTCTCCGCCGCGCTCTCGATCGCCTTGCGGAAGGCGATCGTGTCCGTCCCGAGAGGGTGGTAGACGTAGAAGACGAGGGATCCCGTGTCCTGGCAGATCGGGGTCGAGTTCTCGCGCGCCATCCTCATGTTGTCGAGGATCGCGCCGAACGTGTTTGCCGCCGTGCTCCCCGGCGGCTCCTTCATTTCCGCCTCGCGAAGCGCCCCCTCCACGTCCGGCGGGAGGTCGGTGGAGGCGCTCCGGATCAAGGCGTACAGTTGCTCGGCAAGTTTGTCGCTCATGGACCACCTCCGTGAAGGAAGACGGAACGTCTCCCGGTCGATTCCCGCGATCGCGCGCGGCCTGTCGGGCGGAGAAGGCGAAGCGGGCCGCCCCGCCGCCGCCCCGCCGCTGCCCCGGGCCGCCGGCCCGGATGATGCGGGCTACGGAATGAGCTTCCTCTCCTTCGCCGATTTCAGAAGCTCATCGTGGAACTGCGGAGCGGCGATTCGGATCAGAGCCTCCGCGCGCTCGCGGAGGTTCTTTCCGAAGAGCTGCGCGACCCCGTACTCCGTCACCACGTAATGGACGTCGGCTCGGCTCGTCACGACGCCCGCCCCCGTCTGGAGAAACGGAACGATCCGCGAGCGCTCGCCCCCCTTCGCGGTCGCCGGGAGCGCGATGATAGGCTTCCCTCCGCGCGAACGGGCCGCGCCCCGGATGAAGTCCACCTGGCCGCCGAACCCGGAGTAGATCCTCGAGCCGATCGAGTCCGAGCAAACCTGGCCCGTCAGGTCGACCTCGATCGCCGAGTTGATCGCGACGAGGTTGTCGTTCTGGCTGATGATGAACGGATCGTTCACGTACTCGACCGGATGCGCCTCGATGAAGGGGTTGTTGTCGAGGAAGTCGTAGAGCTCCTGGCTTCCGAGAGCGAAGGTGATGACGACCTTCCCGGGGTGGAGGCTCTTCTTCGTCCCGGTGACGATCCCGTTCTGGATCGCGCGCATGGCGCCGTCGGAGATCATCTCCGTGTGAACCCCGAGGTCGCTCAGCCCCTCCATCGAGGCGTAGACCGCGTCAGGGATCCCGCCGATTCCCATCTGGATCGTCGAGCCGCTGTCGATGAGGCCGACGATGTGCTTCCCGATGGAGAGCTCGATGTCCGTGGAGGGTCTTGATTCCAGGTTCGGGAGAGGGCGGCTCACCTCGACGATCGCCTGCACCTGGCGGACGTGGATGAACGAATCTCCGAGGACGCGCGGCATCCTGTCGTTCACCTCCACGATCACCTTCTTCGCGTGCTGGCAGGCCGTCTTGGCCGCGAGGATCTCCACGCCGTGGCTCATGAAACCGTGCAGATCGGGAGGCGACACCTGAACCATTGCCACATCGAGAGGAATGATCCCGCCCCGGAAGAGGCGCGGGATCATGTAGAGGAAGATCGGCATGTAGTCGGCACGCCCCTCGTTGACCGCCTTCCGGTCGGCCGGGCCGACGAAGAGGGAGTTGTGGCGGAAGTGTCCCACCATCTCGGGGCGGGAGAGGGGGTCCTTTCCGAGAAGCAGGACGTGATTGAGCTGGACGTCCTCGAGCTCTTCGTACCGTTCCGCCAGGGCCTCCACGAGCGCGACCGGAATCGCGGCGTTCCCCCCGTAGTAGACCCGGTCCCCGCTCTTGATCAGCTTCACGGCATCCGCCGCCGAGCACAACTTGGACTTGTAGTCGTCGAGCCAGTTCATCGGTTTTCTAGTTTTCCTCCTCGAGGAGACTCGCCAGAGCGACCGGCTGGATTCCGAGGGCCTCCCCGGCGCGGGCGTTGACCATCTTCCCCTTGTACACGTAGGTGCCCCCCGCGAGGCCGGGATCCTCCAGGAGCGCTTCACGAATACCCCTCTCGGCGATCTCGAGAATGAACGGGAGGGCGCCGTCCGACATGGCTCGGGTCGCGGTCCGGGGAATGTCGGAGGTCATGTTCGGAATGCAGCAGTGCACGACGTCGTGCACGCGAAACGTCGGATCATCGGGGTACGTCGGGCGGCTCGTCTCGATGCAACCGCCCTGGTCGATCGACACGTCGATGATCACGCTCCCCGGCTTCATCGCGCGCACCATGCTCTCCGTCACGAGGAGAGGAGAGCGGCCGCCGGGGATGAGGACCGCGCCGATCACGACATCGGCGATCGCCGTGTAGCGCTCGAGCCTCGCCACGCCGCCGACCGCGGTCATGACCTGGCTGCCGAGCTCGCGACCGGCCCTCCTGAGCTTTCGGATGTCGTGGTCGATGAGGATCACATGGGCGCCGCGCGCGACCCCGTGCCGGGCGGCGGTGGTCCCGACGGTCCCGGCCCCCAGGATGACGACGGTGGCCGGCGGAAGCCCCGGGGCGCTGCCGAGGAGGATTCCCCTCCCGCCCGATTCGTGGCGGAGGAGCTGGGCCGCTGTGTCGACGGCCATCTGGCCGGCCAGCTCGCTCAGGGGGAGGAGGGCGGGAAGGTCGCCGTCCGGTCCGCGGATGATCTCGTAGCCGATGAGCGTCGCGCTCCGCTCGATCAGCCGTTCCACGATCTCCCGCTGGGCGACGGCGAGGTGATGGAACGCGCAGATGACGCTCCCTTCCTTGAGGAGCCCGACCTCCTCGAGGGAGAGCGCCCCGAAGCGGCAGACGAGATCCGCGCGGTTGTAGATCTCTTCCGGGCCGTAAACGATCCGCCCACCCGCGTCGGTGTAGTCCTCGTCGCTGAAATGGGCGTCCTTCCCCGCTCCTCTCTCGATGTAAACGACACAACCGCAATCGATTAGGCGTGCGACCCCGAACGGGTTGAGGCCCACTCTGTGTTCGTGGCGGCGGGTTTCGCGCGGTACTCCAATTACCATGTCTCTCTCCTCCTCACAGAACCCGTGGATTGTATCGTGACCGCAAAACTCCGACAAGCGGGAACCTGCCCGCCGGGACCAAGGCCCGCCGCCTGGCGGGGGGGAGCGAGCTGGGGTATGCTGAGTACCGGCGGCGCTTCCCTCGCGCGCCGCAGTCCAAGGGAGAGGATAATGAACGTACGAAATGTTCAGGAGATCGAACCGAAAGACGCAGGAATTCCCGGCGTGCGGATCCGGGTGGCGATCGGCCGCGAGGAAGGGGCGCCCAACTTCGTGATGCGCTATTTCGATGTGGCGCCGGGTCGTTCCACGGCGGATCACTCCCATGCGTGGGAGCACGAGGTGTACGTCGCGAAGGGGAGGGGGGCCGTGGTGACGAAGGACGGGGCGGCTCCAATCCGCGCGGGCGACACGGTCTACGTCGCCCCCTACGAGCAGCACCATTTCGAGAACGTCGGACAGGAGGCGCTCGAGTTCATCTGCGTGGTTCCCCACACGGATTGAGCCGGCGGCGGGGCACTCCGCCGGGGGCTCGTCGCGCATTCCTCTTCGCCCCAACCGGTTGGAGCGGCCGCGCGGGGGGCGGGAACCATGCCGCGGCCGCCGGGCGGCGCGATCCCTTCTTCCCCGGGCGCCGAAACGTGTACTATAATGCGAGACTGACCCCGGCGGATCTCGCCGCGCTTCGCGGCCATCAATCGGTTGAGACGCAACCCGCATCGAGAGGGGATCGATATGCCGAGCAACATCGCGGATCCGGAAACCCGCCGGCGGAGCTTTTCGTGGGACGACGCGCGCGGGGAGCTCGGCTTTCCGGAGGAGCCGCACAACATCGGATGGTACTGCTCCGACCGAATCTGCGAGAAGGGGAAGGGAGAGAAGACCGCGCTCATCTGGGAGGCGGTCGACGGGACGGTCCGGCGCTGGTCCTTCAATGACCTTCGCGTCTACTCGAACGCCTACGCGGAGTTCCTGACCGGCCTCGGCCTGGGGCCCGGGGATCGCGTGGCGATCTTCCTCGAGCGCGTGCCGGAGCTCTACATCGGGATGCTCGGAGGGCTGAAGGCCGGTCTGATCATGCAGCCCCTCTTCTCCGCGTTCGGCGAGGAGGCGCTGGAGAAGCGGATCTCGAACTCGGAGGCGAGCGCGATCCTCACCTGCCGGAAGCTGACGTTTCGTGTGAGGAAGATCCGCGAGAGATGCCGGTCCCTCCGGCACGTGATCGTCTGCGATCCGGGCGATCTGGCGATGCAGGACGGAGAGGTCGAGTTCGGCCTCGAGGCGGCGAAGCCGGTCGAGTCGTTCGCGACCCATCCCGTGGGACCGGAAACCGCCTCGATTCTGCACTACACCTCGGGCACCACCGGGATGCCGAAAGGCGCGCTCCACGTGCACGGATCGCTCCCCGCCCAGGCGCTCACCTCGAAGTGGGTGCTCGACATCAAGGACGAGGACGTCTACTGGTGCACCGCGGATCCCGGCTGGGTGACCGGCACGAGCTACGGAATCCTCGGTCCGTGGGCCCTCGGCGCCACGCAGTACGTCCTCGAGGCGGGCTTCATCATCGACCGCTGGTACAAGGCGATCCAGAGGCAGAAGATCACGGTCTGGTACAGCGCGCCGACGGCGATCCGCATGCTGATGAAGGATGGAGAGGCGAAAGCGAAGCAGTACGATCTCTCGAGCCTCCGCCATCTGTGCAGCGTCGGCGAGCCCTTGAACCCCGAAGCGGTCGTGTGGAGCGAGCGCGCCTACGGTCTTCCGTTTCACGATACCTGGTGGCAGACCGAGACGGGCTGCATCCAGGTGACCAACCTCCCGGGGATGGAGATCCGGCCGGGGAGCATGGGGAAGCCGTTCCCCGGCGTCACGGCGGCGGTTCTCGCCCACGATTTCACCGAGATCCGCGAGCCGAACAAGCAGGGGCTTCTCGCGCTCAAGCCGCCGTGGCCCTCGATGTTCCGCGCCTATTGGCGCAACGAAAGCGCCTACGAGAGCAAGTTCAAGAACGGATGGTACATCACCGGCGATCGCGCGCGGATCGACGAAGACGGCTACTTCTGGTTCATGGGACGGGACGACGACGTGATCAACACCGCCGGACATCTCGTGGGGCCGTTCGAGATCGAGAGCGCGCTCCTCGAGCACGAGGCCGTTGCCGAGAGCGCGGCGATCGGGAAGCCGGACCCCGTCAACATGGAAGTCGTGAAGGCGTTCGTGGCCCTGAAGCCCGGCTTCGAACCGGGCAAGAAGCTCGAGATGTCCATCATGAACTTCATCCGTAAAAGGCTCTCCCCGCTCGCGATGCCGCAGGAAATCGAGTTCGTCGACAAACTGCCGAAGACGCGGTCGGGGAAGATCATGAGGCGCGTGTTGAAAGCCCAGGAGCTCGGGCAGGACCTGGGGGATCTCTCGACGCTGGACGACAACTAGCCCGGTTCGGGCGAATGGGGCGCCGGCGCCCGCCTCATGGCCGGGAGGTGCCGCTGCCCCGGAGGATCGTGCTCATGAGCGACGAGTTGAAGCAGAAGATCATCGCCTACATCCGCGAGGAGTATCTCGAGGACGACGGCATGGAGCTGAAGGGCGACACGCCCCTCATCTCGAGCGGGATCGTCGACTCGTTTTCGATGGTCTCTCTGAAGATGTACCTGGAGGAAGAGCTCGGGATCAAGATGACGGACGATGAGGCGAGCACCGAGGCGTTCGATTCGGTGGATAGCATTCTCGAACTGGTACGGAAGAAGCTGGCCGGGAAGGAATAGCCGGAGGGAACCGCCGGTCCGGCCGCGGGCAGAGAGACCGCCCGCTCCGGCGCCTCTTCCGGCGATGCCGGGGGACCGGGCCCGGCGTCCGTCGTCTTCACGAGGTGATCACATGGCGTATACGAGTGCGGTGCGCGAACAGTTTCGGAACACGCTCAAGGGGGTCCAGGAGGCGGGGCTCTACAAGGACGAGCGCTACATCTGCAGCCAGCAGGGGGTCGAGATCCTCGTCGAGTACCCGCGCGGCTCCAAGCCGGTGAAGGTCTTGAACTTCTGCGCGAACAACTACCTCGGCCTCTCGAGCCATCCGGAGGTGACCGCCGCGGCGGAGGAGGGGCTCCGGGAGCGCGGCTACGGAATGAGCAGCGTGCGCTTCATCTGCGGCACGCAGGATCTTCACAACAGCCTCGAGAGGCGGATCGCGGAGTTCCTCGGGAAGGAAGACGCGATTCTCTTCTCGTCTTGCTTCGACGCCAACACGGCGATCTTCGAGGTTCTTTTCGACGAAAAGGACGTGCTTCTCAACGACAGGCTCATCCACGCGAGCCTGATCGACGGGATCCGGCTCTGCTCGGCGCAGAGGGACAGCTACAAGAACGCCGACATGGCGCATCTCGAGAAGAAGCTCGAGATGTGGAAGCCGCGGGCGCGGAACATCTGCATCGTGACGGACGGCGTCTTCAGCATGGACGGGATCCTCGCGCCGATGGACAGGATCGCCGACCTCGCCGACCGATACGGCGCGATCGTCCTCGTCGACGACAGCCACGCGACCGGCTTCATCGGGAAGACCGGACGCGGGACTCCGGAGCATTTCGGGGTCATGGACCGGATCGACATCATCACGACGACGCTCGGGAAGGCTCTGGGGGGCGCGAGCGGCGGCGTCGTCGCGGGGCCCCGAGAGGTGACGGAGATGCTCCGGAACCGCGGCCGGCCGTATCTGTTCTCGAACGCCGTGCCGCCTCCGATCATCTCGGCGGCGCTCCGGGTGATCGATCTGGTGAGCGAAACGACCGAGCTTCGCGACAAGCTCGAGCGGAACGCGGGGTACTTCCGCGAGAAGATGGAGGCGGCGGGCTTCAATCTTGTTCCGGGAGAGACGCCGATCGTTCCGGTCATGCTCGGGGACGCGAAGCTCGCGAACGACATGGCGCGCGAGCTCTTGAAGGAGGGGATCTACGTCATCGGCTTCTCCCATCCGGTCGTGCCGATGGGAAAGGCGCGGATCCGCGTGCAGCTCTCGGCGGCCCACGAAAGGGAGCACATCGACAAGGCCGTGGGCGCGTTCGTCAAGGTGGGGAAGAGGCTCGGCGTGATCCGGTGACCCTCGGCGCGGGGAGTGCGCGTCGGGCCGCCGTTGGGGTCCATTCTCGGAGGAGAGCCATGGCTCGAAGAGTGATTCTCGCGGGACTGATGGGCTGGGTCGTCCTAATGCTGTGGACGTTCGTGACCAACGGAATCTTCGGCTTCAGAAGCGGCATTGCGATGAAGCGTGTCCCGGAGGAGAGGCTTGTCTACGACGTTCTCAGGAAGAGCATCCTCGAGCCGGGAGGCTACGTCTGCAACCCCGCGGTGACCGCCGAGCGGGGGTTCCCGTTCGGAGAGCCGGTCTTCGCGATCCGGTACGGCGGTGTGGGGCATGAAGCGGCGGGGCGCCTTGCGCTCATCGGGCTCGCGATCGGGCTCGCCGCCCCCCTCATCGGCGCCTGGATGCTCTCCGTCGCGTCCGACCGGTTTCTCTCTTCCTACGGCCGCAAGGTCCTTTTCTTCGCCGCCATCGGCCTGCTCTTCGCGATCTTCGCCGATCTGCAGGAATACGGAATCGGCGGCTATCCGCTGAGATCGGCCCTGCTTCTGGGGGCGCACGACCTCGCCGCGTGGATGCTGGCCGGCCTGGTGGTCGCGTGGCGCATCCGCCCCGCGAGGGCGGAAGCGAACCGGTGAGGGGACCGCGGCGGGGGGAGGGAGAGAAACCGCGCTGCGGGTGGCGGGTGCCTCCGAAGAGGGGAGAGACGCCTGCATGATCGTCACCTTGAGCCACTCGATCGAGATCGACGCGCCCCCGGAATCGGTCTACGGCTTCTTCTTGGACATCGAAGAGAACTACACGAAGTGGCACCCGGACCATGTGGTCTTCCGATGGATCGAGGGCGGTTCGCTGGCGAAGGGCGCGGTCGCCTACTCGGAGCAGTACATTCACGGCAAGCTGCACCGGCTGAAGGCGCGGTTCACCAAGGTCGTCCCGTACCGGGAGATCGAGTTCTCTTGGGTGAACCCGCTTATCCGGTTCTTCGCGCCGCGAAACACGTGGGTGTTCGAACCGGCGGGAGGCGGCTGCCGGTTCACCGCGGAGGGCGACCTCCGCCTGGGATGGATCTCCTCCCGGATGGGGCGCGTGAAGCAGAGATTGGAGGAGGGACGGCGGCACATCGAGGAGGAAGGCGAGAACCTCAAGCGATTGGTGGAAGCGGGCGTCGCGCCCTCCCCCTGAGCGATGTCGGGGCCAAAGGGGCGGGGATCCGACGCAAAGGAGCAAGGATGGCCTTCATACGATACCCGGTCGATTTGGAGATGCCGGCAGCGAGCCGCGTGCCGGACGAGGACAACATCCTTCGGATTCACGGCGTCCATGCCGAGGTCATGCGCCTGCACTACGATCTCTACAGGGAGTTGATGTTCCTTCCCGGGCCTCTGACCCGCCCCCAGAGGGAGATGCTCGCGGTCCGTGTCTCGGCGCTGAACCGCTGCCGTTACTGAGTGCACCATCACGCGGCGGGGCTTCGCCGCGCTTGGAGAGTCGACGGGGTCGAGCCCGCCGCGCAGGAGAGGGCGCTCGCCGCGTTGACCGCGGACTCGCTCGACGAGACGTTCGGGACCGCGGAGGATCGGGCGCTCTTGCAGTACGCCGAGAAGCTCACCCGAGACCCGGGATCGATTACCGAGGCGGACGCGCGGCGCCTGCGCCAAGCCGGCTTCGACGATCGCGCCATTCACGACGCGTGCGCGATCGCCGCGTACTATGCGTACGTGAACCGGATCGCGAGCGGTCTCGGCGTGGAGCTCGAGGACCGGTTCGGGGAGGATCCGGCTCGCTGAGGGGGAGCGGGCCGCCGCTCGCCGCTCCTGATCGATGGGGGATGAATGACGACGCGCGCCGAGGTGGAGAGGTTCCTCTCCCGCAAGAAGCTCGCGCTCGCGGGAGCGTCGCGGTCGGGCAAGAAGTTCGGCAACACCGTTCTCAAGGAGCTCCTCGTCAAGGGATATGAGGTCTACCCCGTGCATCCCGGGGCGGACGAGGTGAACGGACTGCGCGCTTTTCGCTCCCTCGCCGAGGTTCCCGCGGACGTCGATGCGCTCGTCGTGATCGTCCCCCCCTCGCAAACGGAGAGCCTCGTTCGCGAGGCCACGGCGCGGGGGATCAGGAGCGTGTGGATTCAACAGGGCGCGGAGTCGGCCGAGGCCGTATCCTTCTGCCGGGAGAACGGGATCAACGTGATCTCCGGCGAGTGCATTCTGATGTTCGCGGAACCGGCCGCTTGGCCTCACCGGCTGCATCGATGGATCAGGGGCCTGTTCGGCAGGCTGCCGGCCGAGAGCGGTCCCGCGGAGGGGCGGTCCGCGGGTGGGCGCAACCAAGGCCCGAAAGGGGTATCCGAATGAAAGCTCTCACGCTTCTCTTCCTCGTGTTCGTGTTCATCCTCCCGTCGGCGGCGCAGTCGCCCGAGTCGCCTCAGGTCGAGGCGATGAAGAGGCTCGATTGGTGCGTCGGGACGTGGAAGGGCGAAGCCCGGACGCAAATGAGCCCGCGCGAGGTTCTCTCGATCGGCATGACCGAGACGATCGAGAAGCGCCTGGACGGCACGATCCTCGTCGTCGAGGGTGTGGGGCGGAAGATCCTCTCCTCGGGAGAGGAGGGGGATATCGTTCACCAGACGTTCGGCGTTCTTTCCCACGACGCGGAAGCCGGCCGATACGTATGGCGCACCTGGAGCATGCCGGGGGGCCTCTACAACGAGCAGGAGCCCGCGGTGAGCGACAGCGGCTTCTCGTGGAGCATGGAAGTGTCGCGGGGGAGGGTGCGCCACACCGTCACGCTCGACGAGAACGGGGACTGGAACGAAGCCGGCGAGTTCTCACGCGACGGTGAAGAGTGGAAGGGGTTCTTCGAGATGGTGCTCCGGCGCGCGGACTAGCGTCGATCCGCCGGCCGGGGGCATGCATCGAGGAGAATTGGGGATGACCGCGCGAAACGAATGGGCCCGGTTCTTCGACGATCACGCTCAGCGGTACGACGAGAACGTGTTCACCAAGAACACCGTCGCCGAGGTCGATTTTCTGGTCGACCTTCTCGGCATCTCGCCCGGCCAATCGGTTCTCGATGTCGGCTGCGGGACCGGGCGGCACGCGGTCGAGCTGGCGTCCCGGGGCTTCTCCGTCACGGGGCTCGATCTCTCCTCCGGCATGCTCGAGGAGGCGAAACGGCGGGCGTCCGCGGCCGGGGTCGAGGTCGCCTGGATCCGCGCCGACGCGGCGGATTTCGCGCTTCGCGGGGAGTTCGACGCCCTCCTCTGCCTTTGCGAGGGCGCCTTCGGACTTCTCGGCGGCGGGGCCGACCCGATCGGCCAGCCCCTCGCGATTCTCCGGAACGCCTCCTCCTCGATGAAGACGAACGCTCGTGCGCTGTTCACGGTCCTGAACGGCTCCGCGCTGATCCGAAAGGCGACCGTGGGGGATATCGAGGCGAACGTGTTCGACCCGGTCGCTCTCACGGAGCGCTCCGAGTGCGCCCTGCCGGGGTCTCCGGAAAAGACCCTGCTCCGGGAGCGCGGCTTCGTTCCCACCGAGCTGGTTCTTCTCTTCGGCCTGGGGGGTCTCGAGGTCCTCGAGATCTGGGGCGGGACCGCCGGGAAGTGGGGGAAGCGGACCATCGATCCGGACGAGATCGAGATCATGATCCTCGCCGGGAAGCCGCCCGAGCCTCCGGTGCCGCCCTACGGCTTCTTCTCGCGCCGGTGATCCTCTTCGATCGACCCGCCGGGCGGTTCGGGTCGGAATCCCGAAGGGACAATCGACGCCCGATAATCGGTGGAGCCCGCTCCGGCCGTCCGGATAAACTCGGCGCATGATGAATCGACTGCCGCCGATCGACGAGATGGAGAGAGCCTGTCTCGATCGTGACGGCTCCTACGACGGGCTCTTTTTCCTTGCCGTGCGGACGACCGGCGTCTTCTGCCGTCCCTCCTGTCCGGCGCGAAAGCCGCTTCCCGGAAACGTCGAGTACTACGCGACCGCGGAGGAGGCTCTGAGGGCCGGGTACCGCGCCTGCAAGCGCTGCCGCCCGACCGAGACGGACGATCAGCCCGAGTGGGTCAAGGGACTTCTCGCGGAGATCGAGGGCGCTCCGGCAAGACGGATCACCAACACCGATCTTCGCGATCGCGGGATCGATCCCTCGACGGCGAGGAGGTACTTCATGAAGCATTATGGGATGACGTTTCAGGCGTTCGCGCGGGCCCGTCGGATGGGCGAGGCGCTCCACCTAATTCAAGAAGGGGGGAGCCTCGACGACGCCGTGTTCGAGAGCGGGTACGATTCGCACAGCGGTTTCCGCGACGCCTTCGCGCGCGTCTTCGGCGGGCCCCCGGGGAAGGGCCGGTCGCAGGACTGCGTCTCTCTCGCGCGGATTCCGAGCCCTCTCGGGCCTCTCGTCGCCGGCGCCGTGCCGTCGGGGATTTGTCTTCTCGAGTTCGCGGACCGCCGGATGCTGGAGACCCAGCTCACGACCGTTCAGAAGCTCTTTCGCCTGCCGGTCGTGCCGCGCCCCACCGATCTCTTGAAAAGACTTCGGGACGAGCTCTCCGGGTACTTCGCGGGGGAGGCGCGGCGATTCACCGTGCCGGTCGTCTATCCGGGCACGCCGTTTCAGAGAAAGGTATGGGACGAGCTCGTTCGCATTCCCTACGGGGAAACGCGCTCCTACGAGGATCTCGCCCGCGCGATCGGATCGCCGAGGGCAGGGCGCGCGGTCGGCCGGGCGAACGGACAGAACCGCGTCGCCATCGTGATCCCCTGCCACCGGGTGGTGAACAAGAACGGCCGCCTCGGCGGGTACGGAGGCGGCCTCAGACGAAAGCAGTTTCTGCTCGACCTCGAGGGGGGTAGCCGGGATACCAATTCGGTGCCTCTAGTTCGGTAATTCGTGGCCAGGCACCGGAACAAGAAGCCGCCGAATTGGGCTAACCCCCCAACGCGACGGTGAGCACCATGATCACGATGCCGATGAGCGCGCCCCCCGCGATCACACCCGCGCAGATCGTCTCCTGATTCGCAACGATGTTCACGTTCATCCACGACTTCGGGTTCGTGTAGCGCCGGGCGAACAGCCAGAAGATGAACGACCCGAGAAACATCAGCCACGAGTCGGAGAAGCGGAGGACGAACGCGAGCCCCATCCCGACTCCGGAGATCGGCCAGCGGTTCTTCGTCGTGATCTTCAGGACCTCGAAGAGGATCCCGAGCATCGCGCCGATGACGACGGCGACGAGCGCGGTGACGTGAAGGATGCTGAAGCCCTTGGTGAGCACCTCGGCGACCGCCTTCCAGATCATCGCGGCGATCATCGGGAGGCGGTCGGTGCCGAACACCTCGATGTTCCCGCGGAAGAGAGCGTAGTAGAAGATCGGCGTGCAGGCGAAGCCGCCGGCGATCACCCCGAGAACGTGCCCCATCGCCTGGAGGCGCGGCTTTCCGCCGAGCATGTAGCCCGGCTTGATGTTCATCAGGAGGTTCGAGGCGTGGCCCGCGACCTCGCCGGTGATCCCCGCGGTAATGAGGTTCGTCGGGGTGTTCCCCGGGGCGAGGCCCGCGTAGGTGAGCTGGGTGAGCTTCCCGAGCGCTCCGGTCGGCGTGATCGCGGTGAGGCCGGTCGAGTTGGCCGCGATCAGAGTGAAGACGAAGACGAGCGGGATCGCGACGACCCCGAGCCACCATGTGATGTTGAAGAAGACAAGCCCCATGACGACGACGATCGCGCCGATCACCGGGATCCCGATCGCGAAGACCTTCATCGGGAGCTCGATGTCGCGGAGAACGTCGGTCTCCACCTCCATTCCCTTCTTCCGGCGGATGCTCCTGAACGCGGAGATGAACATTTGGGGCTTCGAGAAGAACGAGAAGAGGGAGGCGGTCGTCATCATCGAGACGCCGCCCCAAAGCGACCACATCGTAATCCCGCGGAATCCGGTCTCGGCGATGATTCCCTTGTCGACGAGGATCGGGGCGAGGATGAAGTAGTTCAGCACCGCGCCGATGATGAGCGAGACGCCCGTTCGGATCCCCATCAGGCCGCCCGCGCCGATCATCACGATCTCCGTGTCCCAGCGGATCGTGAGGTCTCGAAGCGGAGTGCCGAGGATCTTCGGCGTGGTGAGCGAGTAGACGAAGTCGTCCCAGTGCTGCCA
>JBDRFQ010000217.1:0-6186 GCA_043818685.1 Candidatus Eiseniibacteriota bacterium | reverse complement strand
CGAGGCAGCAGAGTGCCGGATCGCGGCCTTGAAGACCTCCCTCGGATGAACGAGTGAAGCAGTCAAGGTACCGACGCTCACTGTGACGGCGCGGAGCAATCGGTTCTTCGCGTCCAGGAGGAGCGCGCTGAAGACCTCGCGGTCCCTGGGAAGTCGTCTCCGGCTGAATACCTCGTAGACCGACTTCGGGTCGGAGAGGTGGATCTCCTCCTTGGGCTTCCATTCGAACGGCATGGGTGCACCTCCCTCTTGGGGGGAAAGAGAAGGGGCTTCCGGCGGAGTCCGCGGAAAGCCCCGGATTGAGAAGGAACGAACGTTCAGTCCCGCCACGCTTGACAGGTGCCGAAGTACTCGCACTCGGTGCACTGCCAGGAGGGACTCGGGTAGAAGTGGCCCGATTCGATCGCCTGGCCGACGCCCCGGGCGAGGCGCGCGGTCCAGCCGAGATCCTCGAGGGTCCGGGAGCTCCGGTACCGTTCGAGCTTCGGCTCCTTCGTCTTGAGGAGAAGATCGATCCGGAGGTTCGGGATCCTCCCTGTGATGAGGAACGTGGCGAGGGCATAGAGCGAGAGCTGCAGGTGGCGGTCGACGTCTCCCTGGGAGTACCGTCTCGCGCCGGTCTTGAGCTCGACGAGCGTCCCCCCGTGGTCGATGAGGTCGATCACGCCGAGGAGCTTGAGGTCTAGCGCCTCGCCTGTCTCGGGATCGACGAGATCCGTCTCGAACCGCTCTTCGATGAAGCGGGGGACGACGCCGTCGCTTTCCTCGACGTAGAGCGCGAGCATCGCCCGGCCCTTTTCGCCCAAGGACTCTTCCGAGTCCCGATCGGCGAAGACGAGGGGCTCCAAGTTCTGGGCGAACCAATCGGCCCCGAAGATCTCGAGGACATGGTCGGCGGTGGGCTCCCTCCCCTCGAAGCGTTCCCGGTGGAACCACTCCACGGCGGCGTGGATGCTCGTCCCGAAGGCGAGCGCCGCCGGCCGCCAGGGGGCCGGGATCTTGTCCACGTACCGGAACCGGTACCGGAGGGGGCAGGCGAGGTACGTCTGGATCCGGCTAGCGCTAAGCGTGAGCATGACCGCTCTCCGCTGGCTGCCCGTTCAGGAGCCGGTCGATGAGCGCGCTCGCCTCGGCCTTGGGGGCCTCGGTGAGCGCCCGGACGTCGAGCGCGGTCTTCAGATATTCCTCGGCATCCTCGCCGTGGACCCCGCGGCCCGCGAGGATCCGGAAGAGGTACCGGCGCTGCGCCTCTGTCATCCGGTGGCCGTTCCCGGAAGAAACGGCGTCCTGCGGCAGGGCGGCCGATCGGTCGTCCGCGCTTCCACTGTTCCCGGCGAAACCGGTCTCGCCGTCCAGTTCCTCGAACGAGACGACGCCGACGTTCACCGCGTCCCGGAGGGCGCGGGCCTTGGCCCGCGTCTCCGCCATCCGGATGATGTGGGGGACGATGATGGAGTTCACGTTCCCCGGGTCCGCGTCACCCAGGGCCTCGAAGCGGCCCTTGGACGTCTCCACGACCGCCTTTGCGATCGCGGAGCGGCCGTTCTCCTCGGCGGGCACCTGGAGAAGCTCGGTGTGGACACCGGTGAGCCCCTCGTCGTGCGCCTTGGATAGAAGCCCCTGGTACGTCACGACCTCCTTCGTTCCGACGACCCGGCCGTTCCGATCCTTGATCTCGATCGACCGGATGAGCTGGTCCGCTTTCATCGGACACCTCCTTTGGTTTGGGGAAAGAACGGGAAGGGTGTCTTCAGGGTAGGAAAAGAGGAACAGTGGCAGTAGGAGGGGGGAGGTACCTCATATTGGCCAACGTGTGGATAATGCGTTCTTGGAGGCGCTCTGATCACTCGTGATCCTGATTTCCGCGTCCCGGAACCCATCTTTGGTGGTCGGTGCTCTGGGCTATGCTTGAGCGATGGAGCCAACCAGCACTGGACATGTCCGCGAATAATAGTGACAAACAGGTATAGGATTTGCTATACTAAAAAACTTCGACTGCAAGCTTGAACTGCAGCAGAAGTAGAGAGTGATTGCTCGTATCCCCGAATCCCACTTCAAGCGAAGGGGTTACGGCACTTCGGATTATCCTTGACAAGGGCACCCTCGGTTGGGCTAGGCTCTCGCCACTATGGAAGTTCTGCGGACATGGGTGTGGAGGCGAAATCGGGCAATGGACCACATTCGGTTCGGGCATGCGGAACTTGAGTTCCGGGGGCAATCCTATAGCCTGGGCCGCAAGCTCGAATGTCCTGCTCGTAATCCAGGTACGCCAGTCATGAGGCGTATCTTCCCCGGCCACTTCGGGCCTCGTCCATGGACCGAAGTCCGAGACCAGATCGGCGGACTTGCTCTTGAAGGACTGAGAATCCGACCTGATGCAGGCCCTCCTGTCGCCTTTTCCTTTGAGGCTTACCTAGATTCAGAGCAGACCTCCCTGTTGATGAGCGAATTGAAATCCTACGAGAGTGAAACTCCCGACTATAGCTACTCATCTGTCGAGGACACTCAAAACTGCATAACCTCATCCACAGCAATACTACGGCATTGCGGAACAATGCCTCCCGACTTGCACATTGAAGGTGCGGTGTACGATCCAGCGAACTTCTTGGACGCTATGGAGCGTATGTTTCAGCTCAAGTTGTTCTTTCGAAAGAGAGAGTGGATACTCAACCCAGCTACTGGCGAGTGGGACTGCATCTCCCAGGAGACGCACCCGGAAGCCTAGGATAAGGCAAGGAGGCTAATATGTCACAGTGCAATCTTGATGACCTTTCGCGGATCGTCTTCTGGAAGTATTGGCCGCAGGAGCGACGGAGAACCCCTCTGAAAGAACTAGCCGATCAGTCAGTGGTTGATGCTTTTCGGGTGCTTCTGAGTTCTGCACAACGTGCTGAGTTCGTATGTGATGATATCAGCGCACCCCGGTTCTTCGTCCGTATGCTCAGCGACGACGTTTTGCTGGCCGGAAGTGAAGTCCACCAAGATTACGCATTCTTCGGCGATGAGTGTCTTGACTTTCCGGCGAATGACGCTTGGAATCTCCTGGAAAGCAATCTGGGCAATCATGTCTAGCCTCGTCCTCAGAGGGTAGAGCACAAGTGGGCTAGCCATACCGGACAGCCCACTTTTCCCTCCCCGCACTCCGAGCCTCGGCACGCTTGTGCCATGCGCGAGAGCGACCATCACCCAATCATCTCCATGGGTTCTCGCATCCAATAGTGCCGAGTTCGCTTGCACTAAAAAGGGATAATCGGATAGAATTCAGATGATCGAGTTGTGCACCCTTTACTCATTCTACGCACTTCCTCTCCCCGGTCACCTCGTGAGCGATTCCGAGCCCGGATTCTGCGCGGATTCTTCGCCCCCGTCGAAAGCCGGTCAACGCCAAGTCGGCCGGTTTCGATCCGAACCGGTCCCCAAGACCCTATAAATAAATAAGATACGAGCCACCGCGCACTTTGAGTATTTCGTGCATTCAAGCCCATTCTTCCATGCCGATCCCATCTCCGTACCCAAACGTCCCCAAATACCTCTCGCAGGATGAAGTGCGGGGGTTGTTCCGCGTGATCACCGAGATCCGTGACCGGGCGCTTTTCAGTCTCCTCTACCTCTACGGCCTCCGCGTCTCCGAGGTATCCCTCCTCGGGATCGCCGACGTCGACCTCGATCGCCACCGGATCCTCATCCGCCGCGTCAAGTCGGGGGTCTGGGGGGAGAAGCCTCTCTTCCGGAGTACCGAACGCATGCTCCTTCGGTATCTCGAGGAGAGAAACGGTACTTCGTCGCCCGCGCTTTTCCCGGGCCGGGGAGGGGGCCCCCTCGGGAAGCGCCGTGTGCAGGAACTCTTTACGAAGTACCGGGAGGAAGCAGGCCTTCTGGAGACGGCTACCTGCCACTCGCTCCGGCATTCCATCGCGACCCACCTCCTCGATGCAGGACTTCCCTTGGCCTTTGTCCAGGATCATCTGGGACATAAGAATCCGGCATCCACCGCAATCTATGCCCGGATTTCGGATCCCGCGCGCACCGCATTCTTCAGGCGTCTCGAGTCGTCACCCTGGGTCGTCCAGCCGGAAACGGCAGTCACACACACCCTACCTACGGAAAAGGAGGAAGAGCCATGAACCGTCGCTACACCACACTCACCACCCTTCTCGGAGGCGTCCTGCTCGGCAGTTTCGTCGCGGGAGCCGAGGCGACGGATGTCTGCGGCCCCATCGAGGCCGACGAGACCTGGTCGCTCGCGGGAAGTCCGTACGTCGTCACGTGCGACGTCGTCGTCCGGAACGACGCGACGCTCACGGTCGAGCCGGGCGTCGAGGTCCGCTTCGACCCAGGGACGAAGCTCTGGATCGGAACCACGAGCCTCGGCGGGGGGGCGCTCATCGCCGACGGGGCCAGTGGGGGGAGCATCCTCTTCACCTCGAACGCTCCGACCCCCGCCCCGGGCGACTGGGGCGGGCTCGAGTTCCTCTCGACGGCCGTCGGAGCCGAGTTCTCCGGGGACACCTACCTATCCGGGTCGATTCTCCGGAGCTGCGTCGTCGAGTACGCGGAGGAGGGCGTTGAGGTCCGCTCGTACCCGGCTCTCATCGCCTCCACGATTCGCCTCTGCGACGGCTACTACTCGGGGGGTCTTCACGCGTGGTCAGCAAGCGACACCGTGCGCGTCCTCGATTGCCTCATCGAAGACAACACGGGCTACGCCGTGGGGGGCATTCAGACCAGCGCACCAATGAGAATCGCCCGCTGCGTCATCCGGAACAACACAGGTCTTTCTGGTGGCGTGGACGCATCCGGAATTGCTCTCCGGATTCAGGACTCGGAGATCACTGGGAACACGGCGCTGGGAAGCGTTCAAGGGGGAGGGCTCACCATTGGCGGAATTACGACCGAGGTCCACTGCTGCCGGATCGAGGAAAACAACGGCGTGGCTGGCGGAATCACCTTTCGTCCGGTGAGTTACCAAAGCCTGATAATTACGGAAACGAGCCTCGCCGGAAACACCGGCTACGCGTTCAAGAACTGGCAGTACAGTGATATTGCGATACCGGACAACTGGTGGGGAACGACGGACCTGAACGCGATCGACGCGATGATCTACGATTGCGAGGACAACCCCACGCTCGGATGCGTCGCCGTGGCGCCGGTCCTCTCCGGCCCGATTACGCCGGGCGCCTGCGAACCGACGACGGGAATCCCGCAGGCAGGGACCGTGAGTTGGGGGAAAGTGAAGAGCCTCTTCCGCTGAACGGCGAGACGTTCAGTCGGTGCGTCGAGGTGCTCGTCGGCTGCGAGGGCGAGGACCTCCCTCGGGCGGAGGTCGTTGAGGTGCGGTGGATGGAACGATCTGCAGGTGAGCCACCTCTTGGGACTGATCGTCCCTCTTGCACGGAAGCCGAGCATCCAGATGCACCTCTCCTGCGAACTCTTTTGGAGATCGGTTCGGAGCCGGCTCACCGGACAACGGTCATTCTGCATCGCCGAGGTGCACGAGCAGAGGAACGCCTCCGATGCTCTGAACGGTGTTGGCGTCCGTGGTTCCTCGTCCGGCACAGTCTCGTGAACCGGGGAAGCGTCGCGCTTGCTGCTGCGCCGCAACTCCGACCGCCTATGGGGCATGAGCGGTCGGTCCCGGACTCCTACGGTCCAGGGTCGCCCTGAAGCGCACCGCGAGCGCCACCGCGATCGCGTCGAACATATGAAACCAGTACTTGTCCCGATGGCTGAATCCGAGGACCGCCTTCTTCGGCGGCTTCGGAAGCCTCCCGCGGAGTTCCGGGAAGTGCTCCCGGACGATGAGCCGGGCGATGTCCAGCTTCTTCGCGTACGAATTCCCGACGAGAAGTCGGCGGGTGGTTTTCGGGGAGATTTCGCGTGTCTCGATTCGAAGTTCGCGGGAGCGGGCGCGGAGTTCCTGGGCGATCACCGAGGCGAGCGCGGCTCTCTGCGTCGGCCGGAGGAGGGGTTCCTCCATCGCGACGATGTTCGGGCGGAACTCGACGACATAGCCGAGGATGAGGCGCCTCGCCTGGGCGATCACGTCGTAGGGTCGCTCTCCGTTTCGGAGCGTGTGGACGCTCCCCGCGAGGAGCTCGGGGCCCCGGAGAACGGCGACGCCCATGTACTTCGAACCAGGATCGATACCGAGGATGGTTCTTGTCATATGTTGGTTTGGTGATGCCC
>JBDRFQ010000216.1:0-8882 GCA_043818685.1 Candidatus Eiseniibacteriota bacterium | reverse complement strand
CCGGCCGAAGCGAATCTACTCGGTGAGCTGCGATCCCGCGACGCTCGCGCGCGACTGCCGGCTCCTCGAAGCGGAGGGCTACCAGGCCCTTCGCGTCACCCTCTTCGACATGTTCCCCCAGACTCCCCACATCGAAACCCTGACCGTTCTGGAGAGGTAGGGGGGATCACGAACGACCGGGGACGTACTTGCGTTCTTTGCGTTGCCGGGCGAACCGTCCGCTCCGCGCACCGCCCCACCGAACCTCCCGGCGCCGGAAGGACCGAAGGCGGCCGGCGCAACGGCCTTTCCGGCGTCGCGGCGTCTCCCCCCGGTCCGACGGACGCCGTTCGGGGAACTGCGCGAGGTTTGCGTCACCCGAGGTCGAAGCCGAGGCCGGGGTTCGGCGTGGGGTAGAGGACGCCGTCCTTGAGGATGACGGCGCCCGCGGAGGGGTCGTCGACGAGATCGAGGTGGCCGTCGAGGTCGCAGTAGGCGACGTTCGGGCGCGCGAGCGCGAAGTGGAGCCCCGCCGCAATTCCGAGCGCCGCCTCGTCGAGGCACCCGACCATCACCTCGAGCCTGCCCGCCCGCGCGACCGCGTTGATGAGGAGCGCCTCGCTGATCCCGCCTACCTTCATCAGCTTCACGTTCACCATGTCGACGAGATCGCGCCGCGCGAGTCGGAACGCGTCGCGGAGCGTCCGGAGCGACTCGTCCGCCATGATGGGGAGGGACACGCGGCTCGTCACATGGCCGAGGAGGTCCGGCTCGCTCTTCGTGGTCGGCTGCTCGATCAGCTCGAGCTTCGCCTTCCTCGCGATCTCGACGAACCGGAGCGAGTCCTCCACCGTGTACCCCTGGTTCGCGTCGAAGCGAAGCTCGATCTTGGGGCCGACCGCCTCGCGCACCTTGAGCACGCGCTCCGCGTCCTCGTCGACGGAGATTCCCCCCTTGATCTTGAGCGAGCGGAACCCCCGCTCGACGAACTCCCTCGCCTTCTCGACCGTCTCCTCCGGCGGCAGGATCCCGATCGTGATGCTCGTGAGGAAGCTCCGCCGGAACCCGCCGAGCAGCTTCCAGAGCGGCATCCCGGCGCTCTTCCCGAGGATGTCGTGGAGCGCCATGTCGACCGCGGCGAACGTCGAGGGCTTGGAGGCGAGATGAGGCCGGAGCGTCTCGAGCGCTTTGGTCGTGCGGAGGGGATCGACCCCGCGAAGCGTGTCGGCGACGACCGTGCCGAGCGCCGCGAGCACATTGTCCGGGGTTTCGCCGGTGACCGGGAGATCGGGTGCCGCGCAACCAAAGCCGGTCACCCCCGTGCTCGTCTCGATCCTTACAAAGACGTTCGTCGCCGCCTCGACCTTCTCGTACGCGATGGTGTACGGGACGGCGAGCTTCATCGTGACCGGCCACGCTTCCACGCGGGTGATGCGCATGGCGGGGAGTGTAGCAGGTCCCGGGGTCGGCGGCCAGGTCCGCGCCCGGGCCGGGATGAGGGTGCGAGGGCGGTGCTACGCCCGCAGCGAGCGATTCCGTTCGCGGCTCCACTCCGTGTGAATGCGCGCCCGGTGGTGCTTGGTCTCCTCGGAGAGGCGGGTGAGGATACGAGCCATCTCGGGCGGGTCGCCCCGCAGCACCTCGAGCAACCCGTTGTCGAGGAGGAGGTCCTCGAGGCTCTTCGCGAGTGAGAGCGCCTCGATCGAGGTCGGGTTCGTCGTTTCCATACGCTCGAGCTGGCCGTTCACGGAGCGGAGCGCCGCCTCGATCGCCTCCTGCCGAAAGCGGTCCTGGGGGAGTCCCTCCGCCTCCTCATCGGCGAGCCTCGCCAAGCGGCGGAGCCAGCGGGCATGGACGTTCTCTTCCACGGCAAGCCGGGACCAGAACGTTCTCAGCTCCGGAAACCACATCGAGAAGAGCCGATAGAGCCGGCCGAGCGCCTCCGCGTGCTCCTCGAGCATCTCAACGGTCTCCGCCGGCGACGACTTCGTCTTCATGCCCGTTCTCCTTCCTGCCCGCGAGGCGGGTCCCGATACGCACGACGACCGAGCGTCGGTCCGCCGGTCCTCCCTCTGCGCGAAGAGAGGGTGGACCGGGCGAGGGCTCCTTTCCCCCGTATCGGAAGGCGGGCGTGAGGGTTGAGAAGCGCCGGGCCGCGCGGTCGATTGTGGGACCAGGGGGGTCGAGCCCCGACCCGACCGGCGGCTCTCCCTCCGAGAGGGAAGGCGTCCCGGATCCGGCGCGCCCCGTCGTTCCCTGCAATAATAGAAGAAGGGCAACCCTCCCGCCGGGCGGCGGGGCGGTCGCCCTTTTCATCTCGGTTTCGGTTGTTCTTCGCCGGTTCGGGCGGCTACTTCTCCGAGGTCACGACGACGTGTCCCCGGCTCTCCTCCTTGCTGTGCATGAAGTTGACGGCGATCTCCCCCTTCTGGCCGCTCACCATCCCGCCCTTGTCGCCCATGTCGACCTGCATCGTTTCCCAGCCGGCTTTCTCGAGGTCCGCCATGTACTTCGAGGCGGCGTCCGCATCAACGTCGCGGAGCCAGATGTTGAAGCTCCTTGCCCCCTCCGCTTTCGCCTCCATCCGGGCGATCCGCTCGACCTTGCCGTAGGAGAAGCGGGGAACGTCCCCGGGGAGATCGTCCGGCCACTCGGTCGCCTCGGCCGACTCCATCTCGTAGTCCTTCGATTTCATCGTGATCTTGCCTTCGTCGACGTCGACGTCGGCATCTTCACCGCCCGACTTCTCGATCATTCTCTCGACCATCTCTTCCGCCGCCTTCTCGCCCGGCTCCTTCCCCCCGCACCCGGCCCAAAGAAGAATCGCGGGGAGAAGGACGGCCGATGCGATCGCGATCCAGAAACGTCGATCCCTCATGCTCTCACCTCCAGATTCATTCCCCCGCTTCCGAGCAATGACGGTTACCCGGCTCGAACGCGAACGGGGCATCGCGACGAGAATACAACGAAAGAGGGGGGACCGTCACCCGGCCGGGACGGGGCGCCTACCGGAGATCGTAGCTCTCGAGCGCCTCGGTCCTCGTTTCGGTCACGCCCTCGAAGGGGTCGCTGTTGACCTCGTCTCTCTTCACGACCCCGACGCCGTCCGCGATCCAATAGGAGCTCTCGCTCGTCACCGTGTCGGCCCCCGCCGGGGTCGTGAAGACGATCCGTTGTGCGATCTCGCCCCGGTAGGCGTCCGCGTACGTTCCGGCGGGCACCGAGACGGTCGTCCTCCCTCCGCTCGCGCAGCGGAAGCTCACCTCCACGCTCGCCTCGTAGGGAACGCCTCCGATGTCGAGCGCGAAGGTCGTCTCCGCTTCGACGAGGGTCCAGCTCGCGCCGGCCGCGGCTCCGAAGTCCGCGTACTTCCAGGGGAGGCTGTTTTCGAGGACCCGCCCGAGGTACGCCACGAACGGGTTCTCGTCCCCGCCGGTTCCTCCGTCTTCGGAGGAGGGGAACACGTAGAAGCTCTGCCCCTCCTGCCGGGCGAGCGTCGTGTCCCCGCTCGAGTGGTCCACGAACACGTACCACGTCTTCCCGTCGACCGTCTCCGTCCCGATAATCCTCGTCGTGTCGCTCTCCGCGGCGAGATCCGTCGAGGAGGTCGTCACCGAGTAGACCCACGTGGTCCCGATCGCGATCGGGAACGAGATCGGGTCGCCGCCGTTCGCTTCGGTGCTCTTGTCGCCGCCGCACCCCGCGAGGAGCGCGGGAAGAAGAAGGGCCGCGAGAAGAGCGGGGGAGCGTTGACTGCGTTTCATGTGGAAACCACCTCCATCAGGCAGCAATCGGCCGCGGAAACAGGTACCTGAACCCCTATTCCCGGAAGATCGTGAAGTGGGGTATCAGGTACATCATCCAGGCTAGTACCGCCTCTGGTAGATCTCGTCGAGCGTGAGTGCCTTGAGGTCCTCGACGAGGGCGACGAGGTGCCCGATCATCGCCTCCCACATCTTCTCTCCCTTCTCGGCGCTCGCCTTCGTCGGGTCGCCCATGACGCCGCTCGGCGAGATCCGCTTCGTGAACGCGTGCCAGGAAACGCCCCTCTTCGACGTGAAGTTGAGATAGCGGCTGGAGAAGCTCGGCACGAGCTTCTCGAGACGGCTCGTGTCGACGAGGTGCGGCCGCGTCGCGAGGCTCGTGCTTGTCTCGATCTCGCCCGCGTGGACGTCGTTCGGGGTCTCGACCATCCCGTAGACGTCCACGTCGCTCGTCTCTCCGGTGTCGACGCCGACGAAGATGCGCGCGTCCCGATTGATCATCTGCGCCGCGAAGTCGAGCGCCGGCTTGTTCCCGCCGTGCCCGTTGATCATGAGCAGCTTCGTCACCCCGTTCGCGGCGAGGCTCATGCCGATTTCGTAGACGAAGCGCGCGAGGGTGTCGTTGTCGATGCTGATCGTGCCTGGGAAATCCGCGTGGTGGTACGAGACGCCGTAGGGGACGAGCGGCAGGACGAGCGGCTTCGGGTCGTTGCACCGCTTGGCGACCTCCCGGCTGAGGTGCTCGGCGTCGAACGCGTCCGTGTCGAGCGGGAGGTGCGGTCCGTGCTGCTCGATGGCGCCGACGGGGAGGAGGGCGACGTCGACCTCGCTCAGGCGCTCCCGAGCCTCCGGCCACGTCAGCTCGCCGAGAAGGTAGCCGGACGGCTTCTCTCGGCTTCCCGCCCGCGCGGCCCGGTCTCCGGCGTTTCTCTCGAAGGGAAATCCCCGGTTCACGGCGCCGTCCGTCGTCGGATCGACCGGCTCGTACGCACGCCCCTTCCGACGGACGGCCCCTTCGGCGTGCTCGAGGAGGATCCGGTAGAGCGGGATCCGCATCTCGATCGGGATCCCCTCGATGGGCGAGCGAACCGAATCGAAACGAAGCTGGAGGACCTCGGGATGCGGCCGGATCCGTTTCTTGTCGCGCGCCGGGAGCGATAGGAGGCCCTGCTTCTCGAGCAGATGGAGCATCATGTGCGCGCCCGCCTCCTCCTGGTGCGCGCCTTTCGACGCGAGATCCCGGAGGCAGGCCTCCACCTCTGCCGGGCCGTACCCGAGGAGACCCGGGTGTCCGCCGAAGGCGAGGAGCATCCCGACGATCCGGCGGCATTTCTCGCACCGCCCGCAGGGGAGGATCCGGTCCCCGTCGACGTGCGCGGCGTGGCAGGAGACCTGCTGCTCCACGAGGGAGGGGTATCGCTCGGAGAGCGTCTTCTCGATCAGCAGCTCGGAGAGCGGACGGAGGATCGAGAACTGCGAGAGGGCGAGGCCCTTCCGGCCGTAGAAGCGGGAGAGCGCGTTGTCGAAGAAGCGCGACTGATCGAAGAGACCGTCGTAGTGCTCGATCCCCTTGTAGCTCGCTCGGACCGTCGTGTCGTGTTCGTCTCCGATGAGAATCCGGCCGGCGCAACGCGCCCGCGCGACCGGAAGGGCCCCGAAGAGGAAGACCGCCACGGTCCAGAGGCGGATCGGGTACTCGTCCGAGCGGACGCTCGCGAAGTCCGGCCGGATGAAGGGGAGGTGCCGCAGCATCCACGAGAAGACCCGGTCCGAGTTCATCCAGACGCGCGTCGTGTGCGGGACGTTCTTCCGGAAGTAGCGGAACGCGTTCAGAGCGGTGAACCAGTGGCGTCCCGATTCGTTTCCGAAGACGGGGTGCACCTCGTAGCCGAGCTCGTTCAGGAGGCCGAACGTGAGGAGGCTGTCCTTCCCTCCGCTCGAGAGAACGACGCAGCGGTTCCGGTCGGCGCTCTCGACGCCCCAGGAGATCTTCCCGCTCCCCTCCGCGTCGGGGAAGAGGAGGGAGGCGCGGAGGTAGCTCTCGCGCGGCACGACGGGGACGTTTTGTCCCGCGCCGACGAGAAACGGATTCGGCTCGAGGAACTTCTTCACGTAGATCTCGCGCGCGGTGTTCTCGGCCATTTCCGCGAGAAAGCGCCGGTCCGCCTCGTCGAACGGTCCGTGGAAGACGATCTCGCGGAAGAAGAGCCCGTAGTTCAGGGCGACCTGGGCGGCGACCATCGAGGCGAGGTTCCGGTCGGAGGCGTTCCTCGGGTCGAAGACCGGCTCCTCGAAGCGGCAGACGAGATCGGTGGAGTCCTTCTCCCGGCCGCGCACCACCGTGTAGGGAGCGGTGAGGCGGTCTTTCCGCACCTCGACCGGGCCGACCTCCAGGCGATCGAGGACCAGAAGGACGTCCAAAGGGTCCTTCGTGAGTGAAGGAGCCGAGGGCGGGGGCGTCTTCGATCCCTCCGGTTTCTTCTTTGCCTGCATGCGGGTTGTCCTCTCCAGGATCGGGGACCGGGGTCTTCCTCCGGCGAACCGGAAGGGCCACGGTCCCGTGCCTTCGGCGCGAGGCGCCGCGGGCCGGAACCCGGGCGAATCCGGAGACCGCTCTCCTCATCGGCGACCGGCGGCGCTTTCCGCTCCTCCCAGACCCCTCACGATACCGGATCGGGAGGGCGAATGCACGAATGGTCGTGCGTCTCGGGGATGCGTTCGAGAACGAGCGCGGCGAGAGGGCCGGCCCCGTCGAGGAGGACGTCGAACGCGGGGAGCCCGGTCGCGCGCGAGACGGCGTCGCAGACGAACGGGATCTCCTCGCGCGCGAGCCCCTCGTGGTTGATCGCGATCGCGACGACCGGTTTCCCCGAAACGAGCTCGACCGCCTGGATCTGCTTTCCGAGGGGGTGCATCGGGTAGGCGGGGAAGCCGTCGTACGACTTCCGTGCGGGCGCATCCTGGAGGACGATGATGTCCGGTCTTCCCGCTGCGAGGATCTCGAATCCGCCGGGGTACGCGGGGTTGAGGAGGCTCCCCTGCCCCTCGATCACGATCACGTCCGGGTTCGTTTCCATCCACGCGCTCCAGACGGCGTGCTCGATCTCTCCCGTGACGAAGTCGTTGATGAGCGAGTCCATCAGGATCGAGTAACGCGCCCCCTGCATCCAGGCGGTCTGGCCGGTGCCGATCATCTCGGCGCGACGCCCGGCCCGTTCGATCGCCTCGACGAGCTTCCAGGCGGTGGTCCTCTTTCCGACGGCCGAGTCGGTGCCGAGCACCGCGACCTTGAGAGCGGCGACCTCCTCGATCTTGCCGGTGAAGAAATGGAGCTCGCTCCGGGGCGGGGGCTTCCGGACGTCCCGGATCACGACCCCGTGCTCCGCGGCGAGGGAGGCGAGGGACGGGTCCTCGGAGAGGAAGTCGTGGAGCCCCGAGTCGACGTGGAGCCCCATCTCGATCGCGAGGCGCACGTCCTCTCTTGCTTCAGGGCTCAATCGTCCGCCGTCCGGGGCGAGCCCGACGACGAGGTGCGTCGCGTTGCTCCTCGCCTCGGCGGCGATTCGGACCGCTTCCCCGACCGAGGAGACGATCGGAATGCCGCTCGGCCGTCCGTCGAGCGCCTCGCCGGCGTCCTCCCCGGCGCGCAGGTCGTCGACCACCGCGGCGACCCGATAGCGCCGGGTGAACCGGACGAGCCCGTGCGCGGTCTTCCCGTTCGGCGTCCCGAACGCGCCCCGGCAGTAGACGATGGCGGCCGCAGGTCGTTCCATTATCTCTTCCCCGTGAGGAGGATGACGTACCGGTCGTTCGGGAGCGCTTCCTTCTTGTGCTGCTCGAGGAGCGCGACCATGCCCGCCGTCGAGGCGGGGAGGGCGTTCAGCCCCTCGCGCTCGAGGATCAGCTTCGAGTACGTGAGGAGGCTCTTGTCCGAGGCGTTCGCCGCCCATCCCCCCGTGTCGCGGATCGCCTCGAGGGCGAGGTCCCCGTCGATCGAGTGCCAGTTCACGAGCGGCTCGTTGATGCTCGTCTCGCGCACCCGCTCGGGGACGAGGTCCTCGCAGTGCGGCATGTTTTTCGTGAAGGCGCGGACGATCGGGTTCTTGCCGAAGGAGGAGCCGGCCACCATGCGTGGCATGCGGGACGTTTTCCCGCGGCGGCTGAGGGAGAGGAAACCCTTGTGGAGGCCGGCGAGGGTCGTGCCGTTCGAGACCGGAGCGGCGAGGACCGCGGGGGCGTCCCGGAGCTCGTCGTAGATCTCGTAGGCGATCTCGCCGTACGAGCGGAGCTGAAGCCTCGTGTTCGCGCTCCCCGGGTTCGCGTCGTAGATCTCGTCCCGTTCGGCGCGCTCCCGAGAGGCGAAGACCGCCGCCTCGTAGTCCCCCGGCACGCGCACGATCTTCGCCCCGCGATCCACCATCTCCTTCACCCGGCGCGTGTGGTAGCCCTCGGGTATGTAGATGTAACACTCGACCCCGGCGAGCGAGGCGGCGAGGGCGACCGAGGCTCCGTAGTTTCCGCAGGTGGCGAGGGTGACCGCGTCGTATCCGCGCCGGAGGGCGTCCATCGCCTGCGCGAACGCGATCCGGTCCTTCTGCGTGCCGGTCGGGTTTCCCCCCTCGAACTTGAGATAGATCTGGCGGATTCCGAACTCGCGCTCGATGTTCCGGGCGCGGGTGAGAGAGGTGTCCCCGACCTCCGAATCGACGATGTCCTCGAACGACTCGAGACGATCCTCGAGCGGCTGGGTCCGGTCGCGCGCGATGCGCGCCGCGACGGCGAGGTCTGGAGAAAGAGGGACCTCCTGCGGCGTCGCCCCGTCCAGCGCGGGATCCGTGACCCCGTCCGTGAGAGTCTGCGGCGGCTCATCCTTCATGGTTGAAGCTCCTGGGCGGTCGTTCGCCCCTCTCCGAACGACGGGCCTCTCGCGGAGGGTCGGCCGGCTTCGCGCGTGCGTCCCGGCCGCGGCCTCCCTCGTCGGCGCGGCTCCTCTCGGCGGGGCAAAATATAAACCCCTCCTCCGCTCCCGCAACAAAAAAAGCGCGGCGTTCCGGGGCGGGCGGTGGCGGCTGCTGCTGCGCGCGGGGCGGCCGTCCACGCCGCGGCCGGTCGGGGCCACCGGATGGCCGGCGGGCGGGC
>JBDRFQ010000215.1:0-5003 GCA_043818685.1 Candidatus Eiseniibacteriota bacterium | reverse complement strand
CTTCACCTCACGGTGAACGGGGAGGAGAAGACCTTCCGGATCGCTCCGGGGGACCGCCTCAGCGAAGTGTTGAGACGCGAAGGGTATTTCGGCGTCAAGGTCGGATGCTCGACGGGTGACTGCGGAACCTGCACGGTCCTTCTCGACGGGGAGCCGATCGTGAGCTGCCTGATGCTCGCCGCGCAGGCGGAGGGGCGCGAGGTGCTTACCGTGGAAGGCCTAGCGCGCGGCCGCGAGCTTCACCCGATTCAGGAGGCGTTTCTCGACGAGGGGGCGGTGCAGTGCGGGTTCTGCACGCCCGCCATGCTCCTCGCCGCGAAGGCGCTCCTCGACCGGCGGCCGGACCCCTCCGAGGAGGAGATCCGGCGGGCGCTGGCCGGCACCCTCTGCCGGTGCACCGGCTACGAGAACCCGGTGCGCGCGGTGCGGAAGGCCGCGGAGCGCTTGAGGGGAGGCGCGCGATGAGCCGGAAGCACCACCACATCGTCGGAAAGGACATCCGGAAGGTGGACGGGAGGCAGCTCGTCACCGGCGCCCCGGCGTTCACCACCGACTTCCCCCGGCCCGGCATGCTGATCGCGAAGATCCTCGGGAGCACCGAGGCGCACGCGCGGATCCGCTCGATCGACGCCTCCGCTGCGCTCGCCCTCCCCGGTGTCCACGCCGTCCTCACCCATGAGAACGTGCGCGGAGAAGCGGCGTGGTCCGAGCGGCGGCCCGACCTCTTCCCGCGCGTCGCATACACCCGCGCGGGACAGGACTTCGTGGAGCCCTCTCCGTGGGACTTCTTCCTGCTCGATTCGAAGGTCCGGCACGTCGGGGACCGCGTCGCCGCGGTGGCGGCGGAGAGCGAGGAGGTCGCCGAGGAGGCGCTCTGGAAGATCCGCGTGGAGTACGAGGTGCTCCCGGCGGTCTTCACGCCCGAGGAAGCGATGCGGGAGGGGGCGCCGGTCGTCCACGACGAGCCGGAGATTCTCCGCGCCGCGGACCCGGAGAGAAACCTCTGCGCGAGCGTCGACGTGACGCTCCGGGATCTCGATGCGGGCTTCGCGGAGGCGGACGAGGTCGTCGAGAGCACATACCGGGTGCAGCGCGTCCAGCACGCGCAGCTCGAGCTCCACGCGGCGGTCTCCTATCTCGAGCCGGACGGGCGCCTCGTCGTCGTCTGCACGACGCAGGTCCCCTTCCACACCAGGCGCCAGATCGCGCAGGCGCTCGGGATTCCGATCGGGCGGGTTCGCGTGATCAAGCCGCGCCTCGGGGGCGGGTTTGGCGGGAAGCAGGAGATGGTGCTCGAGGACATCTGCTCCGCGCTCACCCTCGCGACCGGGCGCCCGGTCCGCCTCGAGCTCACCCGACACGAGGACATGAACGCCGTTCGCTCGCGCCATTCGATGGAGATTCGCCTCAAGAGCGGGGCGAAGAAGGACGGAACGCTCACCGCGATCGAGATGGCGGCGCTCGTCGACGCCGGCGCGTACGGCTCGCACAGCCCGACGGTCCCGACGAACACCGGCAACAAGAACCTTCCCCGCTACCGCTGCCCGAACGTTCGGTATCGCTTCGATGCGTTCTACACGAACCTCCCGCCGACCGGCGCGATGCGGGGGTACGGGACGCCGCAGGGGACCTTCGCGCTCGAGTGCCACATGGACGAGGTGGCGGAGAGGCTTGGGCTGGATCCGGTCGATTTTCGGCTCAAGGCAACCGTGCGCGAGGGGGACGCGGACGAGCTCTCGCCGCACATCTATGAGGTGAAGAAGGAGAACGTCCCCGAGGACGAGCGGATCGTCTGGAAGTACGCGAGCTGCGGGCTCCACGAGTGCCTCGTGAAGGGCGCGGAGGCGATCGGCTGGGCGGAGAAGCGGAAGGCGCACGACGCGTGGAACGCGAAGAAGCCGCTCGTGCGAAAAGGGATCGGGATGGCCGCCGTATCGCAGGGGAGCGGGGTCGCCGGGATCGACACCGCCGGGGCGACGGTGAAGCTGAACGAGGACGGATCGGTCACGCTCTACGCGGGGGCGGTCGACGTGGGGACGGGGGGCGACACGGTGCTCGCCCAGATCGTCGCTGAGACGCTCGGGATCGGGATGGAGGACGTCACGGTCTACGCGTCCGACACCGATCTCACGCCGTTCGACTCTGGGGCGTACGCCTCGAGCACCACGTATGTCTCGGGAGGCGCCGCGCTCCGTGCCGCCGAGGAGGTGCGCGCGGAACTGCTCGCCGCCGCCGCCGAGATGACCGGATGGAAGGCGGAGGCGCTCCGCCTCGAGGAGCGCCACGTCGTCGGGAGTCCGGGCGAGCGGGTTCCGCTTCACGACGTCGCGACCTTCCTCGCCTACAAGAAAAAGGTTCATGTAGAAAGGACCGTGACCCACGTCTCGCCGGTGAGCCCTCCTCCGTTCGGCGCGCAGTTCGCCGATCTCGAGGTGGACACCGAGACGGGGCAGGTCCGCGTGGTCGAGTTCGTGACCGCGGTCGATGCCGGGACGATCCTGAACCCGAAGCTCGCCGAGGGGCAGGTGCACGGGGCGGTCTCGATGGGGCTCGGCTACGCGCTCACCGAGGAACTTCTCTTCGACTCCATGGGGCGCCCACGGAACGTCGGCTTCCTCGACTACAAGATCTTCAAGGCGGCCGGGATGCCGACGATGAAGACGGTCTTCATCGAAACGTACGAGCCGAGCGGGCCCTTCGGGGTGAAGGCGGTCGCCGAGATCCCGACGAACGGCCCGGCGCCGGCGGTCGGGAACGCCCTCCACCACGCCCTCGGGGTCCGCCTTCGCGATCTCCCCTTCACGCCCGAGAAGATCCTCCGCGCGATCGGGAGGATGTAGGGGCGGCCGGTTCGGAGTCCGTCGGTCTCGATGCCGGCGATCGGGGGGGCTCGGTGCAACGGCACGAAGCCGTCTGACGGATGGGCCATCCCCTGCGTCGGGCCATGAGGACCCCTCGACGGGGATCATCCCGCATCCATTGTGACTCTCGTGCGGCCGCGGCACCCCCTCCGAAGTGTCTCGGCTACACACCGGATTTTCTCGGCAATCGAACAGATTGCCCTCCACTGGGGCTCACGTTCCCCCTGGTGCTCCAAAACCACCCGAGCCGTCCGCGCTCGTACCTCTGGTGAGTTCCTGTCCTGAAAACGGAGCCTCCGGGAAACCCGGAGCGGTTCAGTTCGTATTTGGTGCCGGATTGCGAACGAGGTTCGTCTTCCTACAGGCAGGAATCGTCTGAGGCGCTCAGGCTTGAAAAGTCCTTTCTTGGGGGTCCGGAGCCTCTCCGGGCAGAAGACCGGCCAGGCCGCCCGCAATCGGCGGGTTCGCGTTTCTATGCGGAAGGCGAACTGGGGGCCGTCAGGGGAAAGGCAGGTTTCAGAAGGGAGGATGTCACCTTCGCCTGGTTTCGTGCCGTAGATGTCCCAACAAGGACATTCGAGCCGGGCGCGGCGGCCTCCGGACCCCCAGAGACCGGACTATTGTCGAAGATGTCACTTCCTTCCACAAGTGGGACATCCATGAAAAAACGGACGAAGCCGACCGTTCGCGCACCATGCGGCACAGAGAGAGGCCCAGAGCAAGCGCCCTGGGCCGGTCGATTTGATCTATGGCTATGAAGCCTAGCGGAACATACTCTTGACGCCGCCCCAAGTTGTCTGCTCGGTGGCCGTGGGGCAGGAGCAACCCTGGCCAAAGGCTCCGATAAGCCCACAGTCACAGGCGTCGGGGTGGTTTCCGGGCAAGCAAGGGGAGTGCTCGCAGAGCGTGAAGTCACCGTTGTCCGGGTCACAGAAGAGGGGATCGAGGCAGATATTGCAATCAACACCGCATAGATCCGGGATCGTTCCTCCGAAACTCCCCAGCGCGTTGCCCCAAACATCATTGCATTCAATCGTAAGGCAAGACGGATCGAATCCACTGTAAATGCCGTGGGCGGTATCGCCCGTGATGATGTTGTTGCGAATGACGGGGCAGGGCTCCCATGCGTCAATCGCTATCGTGCCCATGTTGTGAGACCCCGCGGACACGTTGTTCCAGAAGGTGTTCCCCATGATCTCAGGATGGGAATAATAAGTCAGGAAAACACCGCTCCCGTCTACCCCGCAAGTATTTGCCACAACCAGATTGTCGGAAATCAACGGAGTTGCGCCGTACAGGTAGATGGCTCCGCCGTTTCCCTCCGTCATGTTGAACGCGATGAAGTTGTTTCTAATGACCGGGTTGGCCCCGGTGTCGCAACCCATGCCACCTCCACATTGACTCGCGTAGTTGTGGGTGATTGTGTTGTTTTCTACGATGGGATCCGTTCCGCCTCCGTAACAGTAGATCCCTCCTCCATAGCCAAGATCCCCCCTCTCGACCTCGTTGTCCGTGATTGCGTTATTCGAGATCGTCGGAGAAGCTCCTCCAATACAGAGGATTCCCCCTCCTGAGTTGGGATAGTTGCCTCCTGATCCATTCGTGATTGTGAAGCCATCGAGCACGGTGGAGGGGCTCATGCTTCCGCTTGCGATGATGACCGTGCCGGCGGCACTGCCGTCGATTGTCGTGGCATCATGCCCCGACTCGCTCAACACAACCACGCCGTTCTTCAGTGCAACGTCATGTTCGTAGTAAGTTCCAGCAGCCCCAAGGACTGTGTCGGCCGCGCTTGCTGAATCGATCCCCGCTTGTATCGTGGGGGCTTCACCGGGCACGTTCCAGGTCCGGGCCGTGGCGTTTGTCGCAAGCAGGGCGACGGTCAGGACCAGCAAGAGAACAGTAGCGATACGCATTCCAGCCTCCCTTTCTTTGCCGGAACTGGGCCGGCGGTGGTACCGAAAAACAAGCGATACCGCAGGACTGTTGTGAAGCGAGGTGTAAAGCAGCTGCAGCAGAGGTCAAGCATTTTACCACAGACTGTCTTGGATGTCACGTTCTTCGTAAAGTGGGACATCCTGGGCGGGTCGGGGACGCCGGGCTCCGGCGAACGGCGTGGATGGGAGAAGTAACCGGGGGCCG
>JBDRFQ010000214.1:0-4601 GCA_043818685.1 Candidatus Eiseniibacteriota bacterium | reverse complement strand
GTCGCGGCCGACGAAGTCGTGCACGTCCGGAGTGAAGTCCTCCCCGGCCTCACCTCCGGCGCGGCGATCACCGTGGGCGGGGTCGCCTACGTGGTTCTGAAGGTCCTCCCCTACGGGGACGGGGCCATGACTCGCATCGCGTTGAGGAGGCCATGAGTACGATTCGCGAGCAGATCGTCGCCGCAACTCTCACGGCGCTCGCCACCGGAACTCCCCCGGGCGTGCCGGCACCGGTCCGGACCCGGCTCGATTCGCCGGCGGCGGACCAGATCCCGGTACTCACCGTCTATCAGGCCGCTGAGACGGTCGAGACGATGCGCGACTACAAGGCCGGCGGCGCGAGCCGCGGTCCCGTTGTCAGGCGGTCTGTTCTCCTGAACGTCGAGGTCCTCACCAAAGCCGGTGCGGGCGAAGAGCCCGACAAGGCGGCCGACCCGATCCTCGCCTGGGCAACGAAGGCCCTGGGTGCAGCGGGGACTCTCGGCGGGCTCGCGAACCACCCGCCCGACGAGGTCAGCACCAAGTTCGAGTACGAGCAGGGAGAGTCTTCGTTCTGCCGGGCCACGATGACGTTCCGGATCCAGTACCAGTCCCGCTCAGACGACGCGGAAGCGGTGGCGTAGAGACGCCGGGAGGAAACGATGCCCGAGGTTGTGAACGGCAACAACATCTTGCTTGGCCGAGGCAAGATCTACTTCGATCGGTTCGACGCCGCGGGGGCCCGCACGGGTGAGCTCTTCCTCGGCAACTGCCCGACCTTCGAGATCACCCCCACGTCCGAGGACATCAAGAAGTACTCGAGCGCGGACAAGGCCGCGGATCTCATCGCCTCGGATGTGCTTCGGACCACGCTGGCGCTTCGCATCGTGGGAGACGAGTTCTCGAAGGAGAACCTCGCAATGGCGCTCTTCGGCGACACCGCGACGCTCTCCCAGACCGGATCCTCGGTCACGGACGAGGCGATCTCGGGCGTTCTGCAAGGCCGCTACTACCCGCTCTCCAAGCGCCAGGTGAGCGCGGTGACGGTGACCGGCCCCGGCGGCACCCCGACCTACGTCGTCGATGACGACTACAAGGTGGATGCAGTCTCCGGCCGCATCTACATCGTCGAGGGCGGCGGCATCGCGGACGACGCCGACATCGAGGTCGACTTCACCTACGGCACCATCGCGCTCCCCACCATCCGGGGCATGAACCAGACCTCGGTGAAGGGCTACCTGCGCTTCATCGGCGATCCTGCCCGCGGGCCCAAGTACGAGTGCGAGATCTGGCGCGCCTCGGTCCGGGCCGATGGAGCGATCGGGTTCATCTCCGACGAGTACTCGAGCTTCTCGCTCACGGGCGACATCGAGTCCGACGCGGTCAACAACCCCGACGAGCCGCACTACCGGCTGATCAGGATCGCGTGATGACAGAGAAGCACGTCCTCGGCGGCCGCACCTTCCTCACGGTGAAGGAGTCCACCATCGAGCAGGACTTCCACTTTCTGGCCCTCGTCAAGCGGGCTCGGATCGACGAGATCATCCTGGAGCCCGGCGAGAGCCCCGAGGCCTTCGCGCGGCGGCTGCTTGAAGCGACGGTCGAGAGCGGATCCATCCTCGATCTCCTCGGGTGTCTCCTGGTCCCCGCGGAGGTGACTCCCCAGGACCGGGACCCCGGGGAGGCGTGGACCCGAGAGATGGGAGAGGAGACCGCGCGCTTCCTTGGAAGCCTCCGCGGACCGGCCGACAAGGCCACGATCCGAAGCCTCGTGCTGTCGCTCCTCGTCTCTTTTTTCGAGAGCGGGATCGTCTCTTTGTGGACTTCGACGATGTCCTTCGACGAGGCGATCCCGAACACGACGGCGGCGAAGACGAGCCCGGGCGCTACGGCTCCTGGACCGATCTCGTCACGGAGCTCGCCGGGGGAGACCACGAGCGCGCGGAGCGGATCTTCCGCTGGCCCCTCCGCGTCGCCCTTTGTTCGTATCGCCGGCGGGTGAGAGAGCTGGCGATGGAGGACTACCGCCACCGGCTTCTCTGCTGGTGCGTCATGGCGCCGCATTACGCGAAGGGGTCCAGGCCGAAGCCGCCCGGGCTTCCTGACATCCTGAGAGGACGGCCGAGGCATGGCGGCTCCTGATGTCCGCGTCCGGCTCTCCGCCGAGGGCGTTGCCGAAGTCGTCGCGGCGCTGAAGAAGGTCCAGGCCGAGGGAGACAAGGCCGCGGCGAAGCAGTCCCGCGGCTTCCTCGGTCTCAACCGCGTCCTCGGCTCCACCTCCTCTCTCCTGAGCGGCCTCGGAGTCGTCCTCGGAGTGCGCCAGTTCCAACGATGGATCCAGTCCTCCGTCAACGCCGCCGACCAGATCCAGAAGCTCGGACAGAAGGTCGGGGCTTCGACCGAGAACCTGTCCGCCCTTCACCTCGTCGCGCGCACCTCCGCCTCGAGCCTCGAGGAGATGGGGGGCGCGCTCGCCAAGCAGAACAAGTTCATCGGCGAGGCGGCCGCGGGGAACCCGAAAGCGGTCGCAACGTTCCGGGACCTCGGCCTCACGCTCCGCGACTTCAAGGGCAAGGACTCCGTCCAGATCTTTGAGTTGATCGCGAAGAGGATTTCCGCGCTTCCATCTCCAATCCAGAAGACGAAGACCGCGATGGACATCTTCGGGCGGTCCGGCGCGAACCTGATCCCGACGATGAACGCCCTGGCGGACGAGGGCCTCGCGAAGGTGATCGACCGGGCCCGCGAGCTCGGGGTCCTGATCGACACCAAGCTCGCCGAGTCCGCGCGGCAGATGAACGACGACTTCGAACTCCTCAAAGCTCAGTCCGAAGGCCTCGGGACCCGGCTCGCGGCCGGCCTCGTGCCGCAGCTCTCCCAGGCGCTCCAGATCATGAGCGGGGACCTCAAGCAAACGACGAGCGCCTGGGAGGAGTTCGGAAAAGGGATCGGCCTCGTCCTCAAGTTCATCGTCGCGGTCGTCTCGTCCGCGTTCGACCTCGTCGGCACCTACTTGGGATTCCTCCTCATCCGGATCGACTCCAGCGTCCGCGCGCTCTGGTCCCTCGTCCGCGGGCGCCTCGATGAGGCAAAGGGATTCCTGCGGGCGGCGAACGAGACCATCGGAAGCGAGCAGGATGCCCTCTTGGAGCGCTTGAAAGCGCGTTTTGAGCTGACAGTGTCCGCACCGCAGACACCGACCGCACGTCCGGAGGCCCCGCCGGGAGAGCTCCCCGACGACCCGGCGGAACTCGCGGCGAAGCGCGCGCAGGCGATGCAAGCCACGCTCGACCGCGAGCTCGCGCTGGTCCGAACGATGGCAAGCCTCCGGAATGCCGCCGAGAAGCGGGCCTTCGAGGAAGGGCTCGAGGGCGTCCGGGCCTACTTCGAGGCGCGCCGGCAGATCGCGGAGGAGGCCTTTGCCAAGGAGATCGAGGTTCTCGAGCAGAAGCGCGGGCTCCTCGCGACCGAGACCGATCCCGCCCGCCGGCTCCAGGAAGAGGGGAAGATCGACGCCGAGCTGGCGAAAGCCCGCCTCGAGCACGAAAACGAGATCGCGGCGCTACTCTTCGAGGAGCGGGATGCGGTCCGGGACCTCGCCCGGGAGCGGCTCGCCCTCGAGAAGAGCCTCCTCGAAGCTCAGGGACGGCGCATCGAGGCGGCGCTCCTCGGAATCGACGAGGAGATCCGGAAAACCGACCTCCTGCTGCGCAAGCAAGGCGCCTCGGACGCCGAGCGCGAAGCCACGCTCGCGCGGCTGCGACGGTCTCTTGAGGCAGGCACCAACTTCGACGAGGCGAAGCGGCAGGCGGAAGCGGCGCTCGCCGACCTTGACGCGGCCCGCTCGGAGATCGAGGCCAGGGTCTCGGCGGGGCTCCTCTCGCAGGTCGAGGGGGAGCAGCAGCTCCTGGCGATCGAGGAGGATCGCCTCGCGGCGCTCCAGGCGCTGGCCGTGGGTCTTGAGGCTGCGGCCCGAGCGACGGGCGACCCGGAGAAGATCGCCCAGGCGCAGAGCTACTCCGCGGCCATCCGCGACCTCGGATTCGCGGTGGAAGGCGCGCGAGCCTCGTTCGCCTCCTTCGGGAGGACCGCTCTCGACGCGAGCCGCGATGCCCTCACCGAGTTCTTCGACACCGGGATCACCGGAGCGAAGTCGTTCCGGGATGCGTTCCGGGACATGGCGCTTTCCATTATCGCCGACCTCCGGCGGATGGCCGCGCAGCTCATCGCCACCGCGATCATCCGGAAGCTCGCCGGCGCGTTCGGCGGGGGTGGCCTCGTCGGAGACGAGGGCGGCGAGAAGAAGGCGGAAGGCGGTCTCCTCGCGGGCCGCGGCACGGGGAGTTCCGACTCGAACCTTGCCTGGTTCTCCCGCGGCGAGTACCTGGTTCGGGCCGCCGTCGTGCGGGAGCCCGGCGTGCTGCGGCACCTCGAGGACCTGAACCGCCGCGGCGTCCGGGCCCTCGTTCCCGCCCCGGTCATGATCGAGGCTCGGGTGTCGGCTGGGCTCCTCTCGCAGGTCGAGGGCGAGCAGCAGCTCCTGGCCATCGAGGAGGATCGCCTCGCGGCCCTCCAGGCATTGGCTCAGGGGCTGGAGGCTGCCGCCCGAGCTACGGGCGACC
>JBDRFQ010000213.1:0-33408 GCA_043818685.1 Candidatus Eiseniibacteriota bacterium | reverse complement strand
GTGGACGGCGTTCTGGACGAGGGAGCGCACAGCGCGACGTGGAACGGCAAGGACAACGCCGGACGCGACGCGGCCAGCGGCGTGTACTTCTACCGCCTCGACGCGGAGAAGGACACCGCCACGAAGAAGATGGTGCTGCTCCGGTAGCTCGTGCGCCGGACAGCTTCCGCTTCATCACGGATCGCCGGGGCTCTCGGGCCCCGGCGATCTTCTCTTCTTTCAGCTCCCCGCATCCGATTGCCCCGCTTGAGGTTCGAGCCGCACGCCGGCCGGCCATTTGGGTTGACACTCCCGGAAACCGTTTGGTATAGTCGCGGCACGTAGATCGGGCGGCGGGTACGGTATAACCTCGATTTTCCCTTGAGGTTACACGATCGGAGTCCCTGGCATGACGAAGAGGCGAGTTTTCTCCTGGACGGTGCTTTCCCTCGTTCTCGCGACCGCTTATCTCCTCCATCTCGGGTGCGAGGGGATCGAGATTCCGGAGCCCGACAAGAACAAGGAGCCGGAGACCGCTCTCACCGGGGCGCCGGTGGACAGCGCCGCGGCCTTCTACCGGGTCCATCTCTTTTGGAAGGGCTTCGACGAGGACGGCGTGATCCAGGGCTTCGAGTACGCGGTGGACGACACCTCTCGCGAGGAGATGTGGGTCTTCACCACCCGAACCGACTCCGTCTTCGTGTTCAACACGGCCACCGAGCAATCGCAGGTCCAGCGCCGCTATCATCGTTTCTTCGTTCGGGCGATCGACAATCAGGGAAAGGAGGACCCGAGTCCCGCGGAGATCGAGTTCTTCGCGCAGACCGAGGCCCAGCCCCGGTCCATCCTTCTCGCCGGCACGGTGAACCGAGTGGTCGCGCGGGGATCTCTGGCGTATGTCGCGGGAGGCGTGAACGGTCTTGATGTCTTCGACATCGGCAACCCGGCCGACGTCAGGCGAATCGGTTCGGCGTTTACCGGGGGGGTCGCTTCCGACATCGTGCTGGACGGCGACTACGTCTACCTCGCCGACGGACCCGAGGGGATCACCGTCTTGGATGTTTCCTCTCCGGCCTCGCCGATGATCGCCGCGACCTACACGACCCTCGGGTTCGCCGCGGCCGCGCTGGCCTTCCAGGATCCCTACCTGTTCGTCGCGGACGGAGCGAACGGCATCCTGGTCCTCGACATGAGCGTTCCGGAAGACCCTGTCTTCTTCGCCCGCTACAGGCCTCGTTCGAGCCTTTACTTCGTCGGCGTGTCGATCCACGAAGACCTCGTCTACGGTGTCGCGGGCACGCGTGGTCTCACCGTGCTTCGCTTCCGCCCGAACGGGGAAAAGCCTATTCTCCTGCCACTTCCCGAGGGAGACCCGGCCACGTTCCGGACCTTCGATCCGTTCAACGCGGTCTTCCCGGAGGAGGGGCGCGCCTACATCGCCGAGGGGGGCGCGGGGCTTCTCGTTCTCCGAATCAACGCGGACGGTTCGGTCGTCGAGGGGAAGAGGCTCGCTCTCGAGGGGAACGCGAAGCAGATCCTCAAGGAGGGTCGGCATCTCTACGTCGCCAACGGCTTCAACGGGGTATGGGTGATCGACGTGTCGGACCCGGACGATCCGGTGCTCGAGGATCATGTCGGATACTCGGGAATCGTGACGGGAATCGCGGTGGGCGGCGAGGACACGCTCCTTGTCTGCAACGGCGATCGCGGGGTCTCCTTTCTCGACATCTCCGATCCGGAGACGCTCGGTGTGATCCCGAGCTCGTCCGTCGTCCTCTGCCCGCAGAGCCCGGCCGAGGGGGAGACGCTGCTGGCGTTCTCCTCGGTGAAGTTCTGCTGGGAGGGCGTCTCCCCCGGGGGGTACGTGGTGGCCTATCGCTATCAGCTGCAGGGGATCAACGATCAGTCGGTGGTCGTGTCCCCTGACTCCGTCACCGTCTTCTATCGGGATCTTCCTCCCGAGGACGAGTACGTTTTCTCCGTCGAAACGAAGGACGAGACCGGTCTCTGGAGCGCGGGCGAGGGGACGGCCGAGCGCCGCTTCACGGTCAATTTCGACCCGGAGACGATCCTGGACAGCATCTGGGTGACCGGGCCCTACACGGACGCCGGCCCGATCCCCTTGACCGCAAGGGACACGCTGCTCCCCGATTCGACTTATCTCAGTTTCAGTTGGAGCCACACCGACAGAGACACGGTCCAGGGAGACCGGGTCGTCGGGTCGTGGTGGAGCGTCAGCGGCGTGGCGGTCTCCCCCGACAGCCTCGAGGAGATCCTCCTGCTCACCGATGTCGCGGGCCCGCTCGTCTCGACCATCAGCGGCTACGTGCTCGAGGTGGGAGGGATCGATTCGTACGGCAGGCGGGAGAGCCGCGGGGCGAGATTCCCGTTTCGGATCAACTATCCCCCGGACGTTCGGTTCCTCTTCCCCGAGGTGAACCAGACCGTGATCGCCCGGGACAGCGTCACCGTACGGTTTCAGGGGGTCGATCGGGACGGCCCCGCGGCCCAGCTGGTTTACGAGTACGAGTTCCGAACGGCCGACAACGAGTTCCTCGCGGATGATCGCAGCCTCTCCGGTCTCTACGGCACCCCGGAGGGAGTCATGGAAGTCCGGCTGCCCACCTACGGGAAGAGGGGACGGGTTGTCCTCGAGGTCCTCCCGATCGATCGAAACGGGCGCGGCAAGGTCGGACCACAGAGAACGCTGCAGTTCTTCGTGAACTACTAGCGCAGATTGCGGGGGTCTTCCCATGAAAGCGGTTCGATTCACGGTTCTGATGGTCGCGCTTCTCGCGTTGCTCCTTGCCGGAAGCGCGTGCGACGACGTCGACTCGACGGCGCCCGACACGAACGTTCCCCCCGTGACCACGATCTCCGGCGGCCCGGAGCCGTTCGACCAGAATGTCTATCTCGTGAAGCTGAATTGGTACGGGGAGGACGTGGACGGATCTGTCGAATCCTACGAGTTCGCGTGGGACGACACCGCCGAGTGGTTCAACACGGTTCTGACGGAATCCACGTACGTTGTCTCGAGCGACACGTGCTGTCTCTTCGATACGCTCCTGGCAGCGGCCGGGCAGGACTCGATCGTCGAGCGGTTCTTCCGCTATCACACGTTCTTCGTGCGGGCCGTGGACAATCGGGGGGCCAAGGATCCGAGCCCGGCCTACCTCACGTTCAACTCCACCACCGTTGCTCCTTTCAGCCGCATCACGCGCGGGCCTGGGATGAACTCGTCGAGCGGAAGGGCGGTCAGCATCCACTGGGAGGGGGCGGATCCGGATGCTCCGGACAACGCGGTCGCCGCCTACGAGTACTTCCACGTGACCAAGGGGGTGCTTCGGGAGAGGTACGGCTACGTGGACGGCTCGATGACCCGCAGGATCTGGAACCGGCTCGGCTGGATCCGTGTCGGGGCCGACACGACGGCCGTCGTGCTCCGGAACCTGGAAACCGGGTTCGGGGCGGACGGGGCGAATCGCCACCTCTTCTTCATCCGATCGATCGACGACGCGGGGGCCGTCGAGCAGATCCCGGTCGAGGGGGTGAACTACCGCGAGTGGGGGGCGGCGGACACGACGACCGGAGTGGTGGTCATCCGTTCGAACGTGATGGGGACCGCCACCACGGGGAGCGCGCACGTCGGGCAGATCTTCGAGGGAACGCGGGTTTTCTTCTCCTGGCGGGCGAACCTCGGGAGCTACGACGGCGTTCCCACAGGCTACGGTCACACCTACGACAATCCCCTCTGGACGGCCTGGGATCTGCTGGACACACGGTACCCGCGCCAGGGGGATTTCGTCCCGCTCCGGGGGCCGCACACGTTCTACGCCAGGGTGAGGGACGAGGCGGGGGAGGTCGTCTCCGCTTCTTTCCCGTTTGAGGTCTATGCCGGGCCGAGGAATCTCGACACGACCTCGGTTCTCGTGCTCAGCAACTTCCACATCGAGAGCGCCCGCGGAGAGTTCTACCCGAAGCCGGAGAAGTACGAGTCCTTTTGGACCGACACGCTGCTCATCAACTTCAATCACGACTTCTACGACGCGAGGACCGAGCGCGTCAACGACCCTCCGATCCGGCTGATGAGCCGTTCAACCACGATCATTCTCCCGACCGACGACTGGGAGGGAGAGAGCGGCCAGCACCCGATCGTCGCCCAGTGGCACGACAACCGGACCAACCCGATCTGGTCGTACGTCGACGCCGGCGGCAACCTCCTCATCTGCGGGTTCTTCCCGGACTGGAACTTCCTCCCGGACAACGACTTCATCGACACGGGGTATGTCCCCGAGGCGGACCCATGCTTCCGGTATTCCAGCCCGAAGAGCTGCGGGAGCGCCCTGATCTGGTATCACCCGCTCCTGCAGGACTCCCTCCCGCATCCTCTCTATGAGTACTGCGCGGTCGAAACCACGTGGCTCGACGAGACCGCCGACTACATGTGGGGGGCGAAGGCCCTCGTCAGCGGGCTCCCCGATCTCCATGTGGACTCTCTCCGGTCGAAGAACTTCACGAACTTCCTCTCCCCGGGAATCAAGAAGGGCCTCTGGAAGTGCGAGCGGATCACGTACCGGGACGACATGGGCGTGATCCCGCTCTACGGGTTCAGTCGCACGGCGACGCCGCTGACGGTCGAACCGGAGATGAACAAGCGGGCGGTCGCGATCTACATTCCTTCGGACGGAGTGCGCGGTAATGTCGTTTACATGGGGATGCCGGATTACTTCTTCAAGCCCGGTGAAACAAAGAGGCTGATCGAGACCCTCTTGACGACGTATATGAAGGAGACGATGAGGGAGTAGGGCCCGTGGTTTTCCGTCCGTCCCCACGCACCCAGTCGGACGGCCCGCCGTGCCCGCCGGGACAGACCGCGTGCGGTCCCGACGCGAGGATGCGTAGCGCGTGAGGCGAGGCCGGATCGGAGAGGATCGCCTCGCAGGCGTCGAAACGTGCCCGCGGAAGGGAGCGGGTGCGCGTTCCGGGCTCGTGGTACAATACCCTGGATCGGTTTGCAGGAGGGATTGGAACGCTATGTGTCAATCTGGAGTCATGTTGCCGTGCGGCGGCCGGCGCGGCGGACGGGCGTGCCGATGAGCGGCCGGCGGTCTTCATCGCGATCGGTTCTTCTCGCCTTCTCTCTCCTTCTGCTCGTGGAGAGAGGCCTCCTGTTCGCCCAGGTTGTCCAGACTCCTCCGATTCCGGTGGTTGTTCGCCCGGGGGACGGCGAGGTCCTTCTGGAGTGGGACCACCCGGCGGATTCCGTGATCTCGAGACTCGTGGTCGTCGATTCGAGCTGGGGGGGGACCGCCACTCTGGAGGTGCTCGGCGAATACATCGGCAACTGCGACATGGATCTCCGTTTCCGGACGACCAACTCGGCCGCCGTGTTCACCGGTCCCTTCGTGGACGCTGTTCTCCACCAAAACGTCAACCCGATGCGGCCCAACTACTGGACCGGAAACGCGATTCCCTACGCCGGCGGGGAGCCGGACATCTGTGAGGATCACAGCATACAGATCATCGCGCTCGGCACCGACTCCCTCACCGAGAGCGGCAACGTCTCCGGACTTCCTCTCGCCCTCGAGTGGCGAGACATTCCCGACGTCGACACGCTGCTCGTTCCCGCTGATTTCCAGGCGGGAATCGACACGATCCTGGTCACGAGGGGGGTCTGGGTGGGGTTCCAGCCGGGGAAGATCAATCAGGAAGACGAGTGCGCGGTTCCGGCGAGGTCGCGGGACATCCAGCTCGCATGGGACTACATCCTGACCGGGGACGAGGAGACGGAGCGGGTCTCCTCGTCGGACCCAGGCGAGCAGGAGCTCACCGTCTGCCGCCCCGGGTTCACGGTCCCCTTCCGCTTCGGTCTCTCGGTCACGATCACCGTGGACACGGCGGAGAGCGGGGAGATCCTCGGAAGCGTTCCGACGGGCGGGGACACGCTCGGCGTCGTCTCCGCTCTCTGGAGGAAGATCGACGGCTACCGGGTTTATCGGAGCGAGATCAGCAATCCCCTACGGTTCGTTCTTCTGCGCAAGTTCGAGTTCTGCGATCCCCGCGACGTGGACTTTCTCCACGCCGACCCGATTCGCTATCTCGACCGGGAAGGAGTCCACAACGGCTTTCCGTACGTGTACTACGTTACGGCTTTCGACACGCTGACCCACTCCGAGAGCACCGACTCCCTCCGGAGCGACCGGGTCTTTCCGAGAACGCAAGGGACCGAGGACCTCTCGAGAGTCGCGGTCGTGCCCAATCCCTACAAGCGGAACGCCGCGTGGGAAGAGGGGTCGGAGAGGATCCAATTCACCAATCTGCCGCAGCGGGCGATCCTGAAGGTCTTCACGGTCGGCGGGGACCTGGTGCGCGAGTGGGAGCATTTTGAGGCGTCGGGCGGCGGCAACTCGAACTGGGACATGAGGAACGCGGACGGGGATCTGGTCGTCAGCGGCGTCTACGTCTTCCATGTGAGATCGGCGGCGGGGGGAGAGAAGGTCGGCAAGTTCATCATCGTCCGCTAGCGGGTCGAGAGACGCGCCGGGCAACCCGCATCCCGGCTTGTGCGTTCCGGGGCGCGGCGGCGGTGGGACCGCGGCGCCGACGTGTTGCGGCCGCGGGAGGCAACGAAAGGTCCCTCCCGACCGCCGCCGGCGCGGAACGCGCGGGATCCGGCCGCATCTCGGCGAAGCCGATTCAGGTGATCTCCTCTCCCGACATGGGCGGAGCGCGAGGCTCCCGGCCGGCGCGCTCGACCGGTTCGGACGGCGTCCGCGGACGCCCGTCCGCGGCTCGACCCGGAGCGTCGCGGAGCGCGTGCGGAGGAGGCTCGATTGACGATATCCCAAGTGCTCGGTAAAGTTGCCGGCGACAACCCGGGCCGTGCGCTCGCTCTCGGCAACCGCATGTCGCGGTCCACGAGGCTTCCTTCCGCCGGGCTTCCGGGAGCGCCGCCGCGAGAAGGCGTCTCCGGGAACCGCCCGTCCGGTTCGGCCTCCGGGGCCGCTCCAGCCTTCGGCTGCGAGACCGGGTGCATGGTCCAGGCGATGGGAGGCCTCGCGGATTTCACTCCGTGGCTGTCTCTTGCGGAGGAATTCCCGCCTCCGGATGGGAGAAAGGAGCTTTCAGTCCGATGAACGGCCGAAACCGATTCGGTTTCTTCTTGGCGGGCCTCATGCTGCTTGTTCCCCTCTCCTCCGAGAGCGCGGTGCGGTATGTGGCCCTCGCTTCATACTTCGGCACGAATCCCGCCGCCCCATACACGGACCTCCTGAGGCCGGCCAACCTGATCCAAGATGCGCTCGGAGTCGCACAGGCCGGAGACACGGTGCTCGTGGCCGGCATCCCGGCGGAGCGGGTGATCGAGTCCGGATGGTCCTATGTCGAGAGGATCCGGATTCCTCGCGGCGTGGTGCTTCTGGGCGGCTGGGACTACAGGGCCGCCGCGGCGGGGTCTCCTTCGGTGAATCAGAGGGTCTTCGCCGTCGACAGCCTCTGGACGACGATCGCCCCGCTCGAGGCCGGCGTGGCGGTCGCGTTCAGGGTTGATTCCACGAAGGTGTACGACACGACCGATGTCGGGGGATCGCCCGTGATCGACAGCTCGTGGGTACTCATCGGGCCGGATTCGGCCACGGTCTTCTCCGGGTTCGTTGTCCGAGGCTCGAACAACACCACGGGGGAGGGGAGCGCCCTCTTCCTACGATCCGGATCTCCGTCCATCCGATACAACCTCATCGTCGACAGCCGGGCCACCGGCCGGGGTGGCGCGATCTTCCTCGGCAACGGTTCGCCGCGCGTCGAGCACAACACGATCGCTCTCACGCTGTCCGCCCCCTGGGGCGGCTCGATCCACATCGCCGGCGGAAGCCCGATCATTCGCGACAACATCATCTACTCCACGGCAGTGGGTTTCGGCATCGCCTGCAGCGACAGCGCCGGGGCGCCGGTCGTCTCGCACAACATCTTCTTCGAGAACGTGGGGAGCGATATCAACGGATGTGCCGCGGGCGGCGTGAACTACTTCGGGAGGAACCCGGTCTTCTGCGACATCCTGAACGCGGACTACCGGATCTATCAGGAGAGCCCCATTCAGGGTCTTGCTTCCGACGGCTCGATACCGGGAGCGTGGGGAATCGGGTGCCGAGCCGGGACGAAGTACGTTTCCGCGAGCGGCAACGAGGTATTCCCTTACGACAGGCCGGCCCGCGCCGCGCGCTCTCTCGACTCCGTCCTCGCCATCGCCTCTCGGGGGGACACGATTCGCTTGTCGACCGGGACGTACCGCCAGAACATCGAGATGGTCCCCGGCATCGTGCTCGAGGGCGGGTGGGACAACCTCTTCATTTCCTCGCCCTGGGGGAAGACGGCCCAGGTCGCATACGGAACCGTGTTCGCCCCGGAAGACACGGACAGCCCGGCTCTTCGCTTCTCCTCGGGCGGCTCCGATACGACCCGGGTCTCGTTCCTCGTGCTGACCGGCGCGGTCAGCGGCGACGGCGCGCTTCTCGATGTCGACTCGGGGCGGGTCGAGATCCGGCATCTCTCGGTTCTCGAGAACAAGACCCCCGAGGTCTTCGGGTCCCTTATTCGCGCCGGCGACGGCGGCGAGATCAGCGTTCGGTACGGGATGTTCGCGCACAACGAGGGACTTCCTGTCTTCGATTGCGAGGGAAACGGGTCCATCTCCGTTGAGAGCTCCAACTTCTACCTGAACGATCTCGAGTTCGCCCCGGGCTGCGCGGCGGCCGTGAGCGACACGACGCACAAGTACCCGTTCTTCTGCGACCCCGAGAACGGCGATTTCAGGGTCTACCAGGAAGGCGGGCTCGGCGAGGCCGCCCCCGGCCTCCGTCCGTTCGGGGCGCTCTCCGTTGGGTGCTACTACTTCGCTCACTACGTTCACCCGGATTCCGGGGCCGGCGTCTTCCCCTATGAGACTCCCGAGCACGCCACCTCCGACATCCAGGCGGTGCTGGACCTCGCCGAGCGCGGGGACACGGTTCGCTTCGCAGAGGGGCTCTACGAAACGAACCTGGTCTTGACCGGCGGCGAGTACCTCGAGGGCGGTTGGGAGGGGGAATCGTTCTCCACAAGAGATCCTTTCCTCTATCCGTCCATCCTCTCCGGGGTCGCCGCAGGCGAGCCCACGGTGAGGACCGGGGGCCGGTATCCGCAGTTCTCCACGGCCGGAGGTTTGAACGGTTTCGTGTTAAAGCATTCGGAAGGCGTGGACGGCCCCGGCTTGGTCGTCGGCGAGGGCTCTCGTCCCGCGATCCGAAACTGCTTGATCCGCGACAACCGCGTCGATTTCGCGGCGCACCCGGAACACCCGGCCGCCGGTGTCGTCGTCAAGGGGACGAGCGCGACGATCCAGGCGGTGGGGTTCCTCGTGAACAACACGATCGTGGGGAATCGCGTGGACGGGGCAACGGCCGCCTCGACCGCGGCCTCTGGTGTATACATGGAGAACGCGGGGTACGGCAGCACGGACCGGATGAGGTTCCGCAGGAACATCGTGGCCTACAATTCGGGAGCTCGGGCGGGTCTCGTGGTGAACGAAAACGACCGCGACCTGGACACGAATTACGTCTACGCGAACCTCGATGCGGAAGGCGCGTCGGCTAACATCGCGGTTCTTGCCGGCGCTCCGCTTCCCGCTGGAAACCGCCAGGCCGATCCGATCTTCTGCGACCCGGCCTCGGGGGAATGGGCGCTGAGCACGTGCTCGCCGGCGATCAAGGGCGCGACGGGCGACACGGTCATCGGGGCGCTTCCCATCTCCGAAGAGTGCGTCTGCGAGAACGAGGTGTTTCTCGTCAATCCTCTCGCGCCGACCCCGGGATTCCCCTTCCGCTCTCGTCAGAACGCCTCGAGGACGATCTCCCGGGTCACCCCCTACCTGTCGGCGGGAGACACGGTGAAGGTGTCGGTCGGCACGGTCAACGACAGGTTCGATCTGGTCGGCGGGGTCGTCTACAAGGGCGGCTACAACGTGAACAACTACAACGAGGCGGAGCGCGGGAGGGGCGCGTCACGCGTCACGGCCAACTCCGCCGCCCGAATCATGCGCGCGGACGCCGGCGTCGACAGCACCACGCTGATCGACGGCTTCACCTTCGCCGGCGGAAGGGCGGACTCCGGCGCGGTGGTTCTCCTCCGCGGAGACGCATCGCCCCTCTTCTCGAACAACGTCTTCCAGGAGAGCCGGGGAGACAGGACGGGCGGCATCCTTCTCTCGCTGGACGAGTCCCGCCCGTCCCTCGTTGGGAACATGATCCAGATCAACTCGGCGGACGACGAGGGCGGGATCATCCATCTTGCCGGCGCGGGCGGACTGATCGCGGGCAACACGATCACCGACAACCGCGGCGGCGCGTGGGCGATCTTCATCGAGGACTGCGCCCCGGTCATCTACAACAACTTGATCACCTGGAACAGCAACGGGCTGTACGCCGTCGGGGACTCTGCGGCGATCGCAGGAACGGTCTTCGACCACAACAACGTGTTCCGCCACAACGTCGACTACGACGAGGACTTTCTCCGGATCGTCGACACGACGGGGTTGAGCAACGTCTCTTTGAACCCGCTCTATTGCGATCGCGGCCGTCGCGTCTTCACTCTCTTCGATCACTCCCCCGTGGTCTTCGCGGGCCGAAACGGAGGGAGAATCGGGGCGCGGGGGGTCGGCTGCAGCACCCCGGTCCACTACGTGAGCGCCGACGGATCGAATTCCTATCCGTATGCGACTCGCGAGGCCGCGGCGCATCGAGTTCAGGACGCGCTGGACGTGGCGCTGCTCGCCGGTCTTTCCAACCCGGCGGACTCGATCGATGAGGTGAGGGTCGCGGGCGGCGTCTACGACGGCGCGATTCGCATGCCGACGAACGTGCGCCTTCTCGGGGGGTACTCCGCCGATTTCGCCACGCGCGACGTCGACGGCAACACAACCGAGATCCGCGGAGACGGGTCCGGAACGACCGTCGGGATCGATTCGGGCGTGGTCGGGGTCGGACTCGTGCAGACCACGATCGAGGGCTTCACCATCTCGGGGGGAGGTGGGGAGGAGGGGGGCGGCATTCGGGTCGGGAAGGACGGGAGGCCCACCATCCGCGACAACAAGATCCGCGACTGCATGGCGATCCTCGGGGGAGGGATCTTCGTTGATGAGGGCGCGCTGCCGACGATCGAGCTGAACCTGATGGTGCGGGACACGGCGGAAGCCGGCGCGGGCATCTACGTGAGGGGCCGGGAGGGGTTCAACTCGAACCTCATGTTGTTGAGGTCGAATACGTACGTCTTCAACCATGCCTCGGTCGATACGGCGGTCGTGGTTCACCTCGAGGACGCCAACCCGAGGTTCCAGAACAGCATCGTCGCGTACTCCAGCGGCGGCGGCGGCCTCTTCCACGAGGGACAGACCAACCCGACCGTCCGCAACAACCTCTTTTACGGCAACGTTGGAGGGGACAGCCTCCCCGCTCATCTCACCCCCGGGACCCATCTCATCGCTCGGCCCGACTTCTGCGATTCGGGTGCGGATCTTTTCGGAATCCTGTATGACGCCGACAAGATCAACGCGGGAGAGAGCGCGATTCGCGATCTCTGCGCGCTGACCGTTTGGGGTTCGGAGGGGGTGGGGTGCACGCGCCCCGGCCACCGCTTCCTGGTGTTTTCCGATCCGAACCGCATTCGGACACCGGTCTTCCCGTATGTCTGCGCGGCCAATTCGGCGAGAATGTTGGCGAGCGTCCTCGGCCGCGTGAATCCGGGCGACACCGTCGATGTTGCGGGGAGCGCGCTCCCCACCGGCGCCCGCTACGAGGGGAACTACGTCCTGACCAAGCCGATCGTCCTGCGGGGCGGGTTCGATCCGGGGTTCGTCCTGGAGGAGCCGTTCCCGGACTCGGCCAACCTCTGGTCCGTGCTCCTCCCCTCCGCGGTGGGCCCGATCCTGACGGTCAGGCAGGACTCGGCCGCCGCCACGGATCCATCGCTCGTCATCGATTCGACCGCGCTGATCTCCGGATTCACGTTCATGAACGGGACCGCCGTTCTCAGGAACGGCGGCGCGATCCGGTGCGTGAACGGAGCGGCGCCGATGATCCGGAACAACGTGTTCGAGGAAAACCGTTCGAAGAACTGGGGCGGGGCGATCGCGGTGGAGAGGGCGAACTCGCCGCGGATCTACGACAACTACTTCTATCGAAACGCCGCGGGGATCGGCGGAGGATTGTATCTTTTCGAGACCTTCGATCCGGTGGTTCGCGGCAACATCTTCTCGGCGAACGGCGCGAAGTTATACGGCGGCATCCGTGTCGAGGGGACGCGGGGCGGGGGATCCATCGACAACAACGTCTTCTTCCAGAACTCCGCGGGCGCGGTCTCCGTGTCGGAGTCGCAGGGGGATCTGGTGATCCGGAACAACGCCGTCGTGTCGAACGGCGGCCACGGGATCGCGCTTGCCCCCGTTTTCGAGGGGATCGGGAAGCCGATCCTCTCTCACAACGACGTGTGGGCGAACACGGCCGGCAACTATCTCAATCTCGATCCGGGGGACGGGGACATTCATGAGAACCCGCAGTTCTGCAACACCAGGACGCGGGTCGACGTGACCACGCTGCAGAGGACCAGTCCGGACTTCTTCCGCTATCAGGAGTGTTCGCCTCTCCTCTACGCTGGGAGCGACACGCTTTCATCGCTCGACGCACACATCGGGGTGGCGTCGCTTCTGGATCCGACTTGCGCGGACACCGTGAGGCCGGTTCTCAGCGTTGGGTTCGTCATGCATTCGACGATTCCCAACGTGGCGAACCTCTTCGTCGTGCCGAGCGAGGCGATCGCCAGGGACTCCGTGCAGCTCCTCTTGATGTACGCGGACGCGAAGATCGAGTCGATCATCGTGGGCGACAACATCATCGAGGTGACCGTGTATCGCTTCGACTCGACGGAGGTCGATCTGGGGCTGGGCGATCCGGGGCTCTCCATCTACCGGAGCGGGAACATCGAGCTTCGGACCGCCGACACGTTGATCGTCCAAGCCCGCGCGGTCGATCTGTGCGGCCGGGTCGGGACAGTCCGGCGGAACTTCTCTTCGGGACAGTTCGTGCGCGGGACGCCGGGGAAGATGTGGAGCGTCGACCGGAGGCTGAGGCTCGACGCCCCGGCCGGGTCGTTCGCGGCGAGCGGGGTCGTGATCACGGAGGGTCTGGACGCCGAGTCGTTCGCGAGCACGGAACCGCCGCTCGCCGGCCCGTACCGCCTGCTCGTTTCGCAGATCCGCCCGGTCGCCCCTCTCGCCGTTTCGATGGGACTCGATGGCCTCGATCTCGAGGCGAAGGCGAAGTCCGGGGTCGCCCTCTATCGGTGGGGGCCGGAGGGCTGGGCGCACATCGAGTCGCGGATCGATCCGGACCGCAACGAGATGGTCGCCGGAATTCAGGAGAGCGGAACCTACGCCGTGTTCTACTCCTCGGGCGTGAAGAGCGAGGAGGTCCCGCCTCGGGCGTTCGCGCTTCACGGCAACAAGCCGAACCCGTTCAACCCGGCCACCCGCATCGCCTTCGACCTTCCGACTCGCGAAGACGTGAGTCTGCGGATCTTCGACGTGAGGGGGCGGGAAGTCCGGACCCTGGTGAGCAAGACGCTGCCGCCGGGGCGCTACGAGTACTCATGGGACGGGGCCGACAACGCGGGACGGCGCGCCGGCTCCGGCGTTTACTTCTACCGTGTCGTGGCCGGCGAGCATTCGGCCACTCGGAAGATGACTCTGGTTCGCTAGCCCGGTGTTGGCCGACCGGGGAGGAAAGGGAACCATGTCGCAACGATTGTTCAGCTGGGGGGCGTGTTCGCTCGCCGGAATCGTCGTCGTTCTCCTCGTCTCCGGGTGTGGAGACGAGGGAGGCGTGACCGAGCCGCCGGTGGTTTCGCTTCTCGCCGCGGGGTGGGATCGGTTCGCGGACGCCGACTACGCCGGTGCGATCGAGAAGTTCGAAGATGCGGTTCGGAGCGATGGGAGCCTCGGCGACGGTCACAACGGCCTCGGCTGGTGCTATCTCCGGCTCGACTCGCTCGACATCGCCCTGGCGGAGTTCCAGGCGGCCGTCGCGAAGGGGTTCACCGAGGCGGGCGCCCAGGCGGGGCGGTGCCTCATCCTGAACCGGATCGACGAGTACCGGCAGGCGGTCTTCGCCGGGGGCGCCGTTCTCGAAATCGACCCGCTCTTCGAGCTCGAGGCGGATCCGACGATCGATGTCCGCGATGTCCGGCTGGCGATGGCCCAGTCGTACCTCGCGCTCGGCGAATACGAGGAGGCGCTCGGACAGATCATGGTCGTCGACTCCTCGATCCGGATCAACCCGCACTCGGCGACCTTCGTCTCGGAGCTGATCGCCGCGATCGAGGACCTGACGGCGGATCTCGTGATCTACTAGCCTGGATTGTGCGCTCGTTCCCTGCCGCTGCCGCGGATCTCGCCTGGTGATCCGCGGGGGCGCCGACGCTCCGCGGGCGGGGGACCCTGGTGCCGTGTCCCGAACGGATCGTCCTCGCCCCGATTCGTTGCGGCCGATTTCTCCCTGTGTTAGACTGCAGTGACTGCGTTTCAACAGCCTCTCCCGGGCCGGTAGGCGACCGCCGCGGCGAGGCGTTTCTGTCCTGTCCTTGGGGGGTTCGAGCGGCGTCCACGGTGACCCCGCGCGCGAGAGATGTCTGCCGGAAGGAGCGACATGCAGATGAGCACCCAGAAGAGCAAGCGGAGGAAGCGAGTCTATTCGTTCGGCGCCGGACGCGCGGAGGGCCACGCGAAGCTGCGGGGCCTCCTCGGCGGCAAAGGGGCCGACCTGGCGGAGATGAACCGAATCGGGATTCGGGTGCCCGCCGGATTCACGATCACGACCGAGGTGTGCACGGAGTACCAGAATCTCGGCAAGAAGTTCCCGTCCGGACTGAAGGAAGAGGCGAAGGAGCACCTGAAGCGTGTCGAGAAGATGATGGACGCCCGGTTCGGCGATCCGAAGAACCCCTTGCTTCTCTCCGTTCGCTCCGGGGCTCGGGTCTCGATGCCCGGCATGATGGACACCGTCCTCAACATCGGCCTGAACGACGACACGATCCGAGGCCTCATCGAGCGGATGGGCGACCCGCGGGCCGCCTACGACTGCTACCGCCGCTTCGTCCAGATGTACGGGGACGTGGTCCTCTCGGTGGACGGCGAGAGGCTCGAGGAGCTGCTCGAGAGGAAGAAGAGGAGGCGCCGCGTCCGACTCGACAAGGACCTCCCCGCGGAGGCCCTGAAGGAGCTGGTGGCCGAGTTCAAGCAGATCGTGCGGGAGGAGACTGGGAAGCCCTTCCCCGAGGATCCCATCGAGCAGCTCTGGGGAGCCGTGGGAGCCGTGTTCGGTTCCTGGGACGGGAAGCGCGCGGTCGAGTACCGGCGGCTCCACAGGATCCCGAACGATTGGGGAACCGCCGCGAACGTCCAGGCGATGGTCTTCGGAAACCTCGGCGAGACGAGCGCGACGGGCGTCGCCTTCACGCGCGACCCGGCAACAGGCGAGAGAGTGTTCTACGGCGAGTACCTCACCAACGCACAGGGAGAGGACGTGGTCGCCGGCATCCGTACGCCCCATCCGATCAACCTCGCGGCGAAGGGGGAGAGCGAGCTGATCTCTCTCGAGGAGGAGATGCCGGAGGTCTACGCGGAACTCGTTGAGAACTACAAGAAGATCGAGAAACACTACCGCGAGATGGCGGACATCGAGTTCACCGTGCAGCAGGGGAAGCTTTGGATGCTGCAGACCCGCTCGGGGAAGCGGACGGCGGTCGCCGCGATCCGTATCGCCGTCGAGATGGTCGATGAGGGGCTCATCAGCAAGGAAGAGGCGGTCAAGCGGGTCGACCCGGGGCAGCTCGATCAGCTCCTGCACCCGATGTTCGATCCGAAGGCGGAGAGGAAGGTGGTTGCGAAGGGCCTCAACGCTTCGCCGGGAGCGGCTTCGGGGCGCGTGGTCTTCTCGGCCGACGAGGCGGTCGGCGAGACCAAGAAGGACCCGAAGGCCAGAGTGATCCTCGTCCGGACCGAAACCTCGCCCGAAGACATCCACGGGATGGCGGTCGCGCAGGGGATTCTCACCTCGCGCGGCGGAATGACATCGCACGCGGCCGTGGTGGCGCGCGGGATCGGGAAGTGCTGCGTCGCGGGCTGCAGCGGCATTCACGTCGATCGAAAGAAGGGGCTCTTCCACGCGACGGGAGCAACGGTCCGGCGCGGCGACTGGATCTCCCTGGACGGCTCCACCGGCGAGGTAATGCTCGGACAGGTCCCCGTCGTCGACTCCGAGGTGAATCAAGTTCTTCTCGGCCAGAAGAAGCGCGAGCAGTCTTCGCTCTACCTTCTCTTCGAAAAAGTGATGTCCTGGGCGGACGGAATTCGCAGGCTCGGGGTCCGCACGAACGCGGAGACGCCGGTCGACGCCTTCCGTGCGGTTCGGTTCGGGGCGGAGGGGATCGGCCTCGCGCGGACCGAGCACATGTTCTTCGAGGGGGACAGGATCGACGCGGTGCGCGAGATGATCCTTGCCCGCGACCGCGAGGGGCGGAAGAAAGCGCTCGCGAGCCTTCTCCCGCTGCAAAGGCGGGACTTCGTCGAGATCTTCCGCGTGATGGAGGGGAAGCCGGTAACGGTCCGCACGCTGGACCCGCCTCTGCACGAGTTTCTTCCCCACACCCCGAAGGAGATCCGCGACCTCGCCGGGAAGATGGGCGTCAAACCGAAACTTCTGCAGGAGATCGTCGAGAGCCTGCATGAGATGAACCCGATGCTCGGGCATCGGGGATGCCGTCTCGGCATCGTGTTCGAGGAGATCACCGAGATGCAGGCGCGAGCGATCATGGAGGCCGCCTGCATCGTGAAGAAGGAGGGGCGCAAGGTCCTTCCCGAGGTGATGATCCCGCTCGTGGCGACGAAGAAGGAGCTCGAGCTCCAGAGGAAGATCGTCGACCGGGTCGCCCGCGAGGTGATGGCCGAGCGGGGGGTGAAGGTCCCCTACCTCGTCGGCACGATGATCGAGCTTCCCCGGGCGGCGCTCACCGCGGACGAGATCGCGGAGGAGGCGGAGTTCTTCTCGTTCGGGACGAACGACCTCACCCAGACGACCTTCGGCCTCTCCCGGGACGACGCGGGACGCTTCCTTCCCTTCTACGTCGAGCACGGGATCCTACCCGCGGATCCGTTCGCGATGGTCGACCAGACGGGGGTGGGGCTTCTCATGCGGATCGGCGTGGAGAAGGGGAGAAAGGCGAAGCCCGGCCTCAAGATCGGGATCTGCGGCGAGCACGGGGGGGAGCCCTCGTCCGTCGCCTTCTGTCATCGGATCGGGCTCGACTACGTGAGCTGCTCGCCGTTCCGCGTGCCGATCGCCAGGCTCGCCGCCGCGCACGCCGCGCTCGAGGAGAAGGGGGGCCCGGCGGCTCCGGCTTGGGTGAAGGGGGGCAAGAAGGCCTCCAGCAAGGCGCCCAAGAAGGCGGCGAAGAAGACCGCCAAGAGGAAAGCCGCGCGCCGGTAACGCCGGACCCGCGCGGCGCCGCCCGAACGAGCGGGGGGGCGGGAGCTCCCCCGCTCGTGCTTGATCCATGAATCATCAGCCGCGAGAACGAGGGGAGCCGGCCTCCGCGACCGAGCCCCCCGGACGAGTGCGGGGCGGTCTCAATCGAGCCCGTGCTTCTTGAGCTTCCGGTAGAGGGTCCGTTCCCCGATCTGGAGGATTTCCGCCGTCCGGCGCCGGTTTCCTCCGGAGGCGGCGAGCGCCCTCTGGATCGCCTCCTTCTCGAAGTCGGCCGCAGTCCGGCTCTCGCGGGGCTCGGCGTACTCCTCCAGCTCGACGACCTCCGCGTCCGTTCCGAACGCGCCTTCGCGGCTCGGCCGGTAGGAGCCGGGCGACACACGGACCGGTCCAGAGCGGATCAGCATTTCGCGAAGCTCGGCAAGCTCCCTCCGGATGGCGAGGAGGTTCTGTACGATCAGCTCCCGCTCCGCTTTCGAGGAAGCGTCGGGGAGGGGAACCGGAAGGTGGCGCGACCGGGAGAAACGCTCGCCGAGGAAGCGGCTCACCCGGTCCGCGTCGATCGTCTCTCCGTGCTCGAGGATCGTGATCTTCTCCACGAGGTTCTTGAGCTGGCGGACGTTTCCGGGCCAATGGAACTCGGCCAGGGCCTGGAGGGCGCCGCCCGTGAACCGGACCGGTTCGGTGCCGTGATCGGCGCTTGCATCCGCGAGAAACGCCTCCACGAGATCGGGAATGTCCTCGCGGCGCTCGCGGAGGGGGGGGATGTGCACCTGGATCACGTTCAGCCGGTAGAAGAGATCCTCTCGAAACCGCCCGTCCTGAACTGCCGCCTCGAGGTCGGTGTTCGTCGCCGCGAGAAGACGGACATCCGCGATCACGTCCCGCACCCCCCCGACCCTGAGGAAGCGCTTCTCCTCAAGGACGCGGAGGAGTTTGGCCTGTGTCTGTACCGGCATGTCGGCGATCTCGTCGAGGAAGAGCGTCCCCTTGTGCGCGAGCTCGAAGCGTCCCTCGCGCCGCGCGGTCGCTCCCGTGAACGCCCCCTTCTCGTGGCCGAAGAGCTCGCTCTCGAGAATGCCTTCGGGGAGCGCGGCGCAGTTCACGGCGACGAAAGGCTTCTCGCGACGCAGGCTCTCCTCGTGAACGAGCCGGGCGACCACTTCCTTGCCCGTTCCGCTCTCCCCGGTGATGAGCACGGTCATCGAGGTGGGCGCTACCTGCTCGATCATTCGCCGGACACGCTCCATCTCCCGTCCACGTCCGATCAGGCGGAGCTCGGGCTTCCGGGGCTTCTTCGATGTGAGAAGACCGCGGACGGCGTCCACGACCTCGGCGGTCGGCCGCCCCGACAGGTTCAGGAAGTCGTCGCCGAGGAGTGAGGCGCGGTCGGGTTCGGGGAGAAGGAGGACGCCCCTGGTGTCCGGAAAACGCCGGCCGAGCCCGCCGAGGAGCGCCCGGGGCGCGATGTCTTCCGGCGTCCCCACGACGACGAGCTCGCAGCAGCGCTTTCCTCTGAGGGCGCGGAGTGTCTCCTCGCCGCCGGCGAGCTCGGCGACCTCGAAACCCGCTCCGCGGAGAGCCCCGGGCAGGTCCCGGTTCTTCTCCGGAATCCGTCCGGCAATGAAAACGGTGTTCGTCATCGGATCCCCGAACCTTTTATAGCACGTGAACTTCGGCAGGTCAAGAACGGGGCCGTGGGAACCGCGGTTCCCCGGGACGCCCGGCGGACGGCCATCTCGACACGAGTCATGCCTTTTTGGCTTGGCCGCTTTGTCGGAGAAGCGAGCGTCCCTCTCCCGGAGGCGGTTCACCGTTTCTCGGGGGGGAGGCCCTGCGGGGCCGCCGTATGGAGGCGCGTGCGGGGGGGCTCCGGACGGCGCGTTCCGCCGCCGGGGGCGCGGCCGGGCCCCGTCCGCGCGGCCCTTTTTCGCTTGACAGCCCGGAAGTCTATGATACATTTGCCGATAACCTCGGGTAGTATGTGGGCTTTGCGCCGCATGGGCCCCCCCCTGGTCTGTTCTCGGCAGGATCCCTGCCGGCCATCGACGAAAGGTTGTGATGCCAGAATGTCTCGGGTGAAGGTCAAAGACGGCGAGCCGATCGACAAGGCGATCCGGCGTTTCAAGAAGAAATGCGAGAAGGACGGGATCGTCCAGGACATGCGGAAGAAGGCTCGCTTCCTCAAGCCGAGCGAACGGCGCCGCAAGAAGGCACTGAAGGCGGAGAAGAGGCGCCGGACCGAGGCTCTCAAGGCTACTCGCTAAGGAGGACAAGAAAGCCGCAGATACCCGATACCCGTTTCGTTCAAACAAGCTGGCAAGACCGCTCTTGACGAAGAGGAGGAACTTGCGGTGCGAAGGAATCGCGAGAGTTCGTCTGTTCTCATCAAAGCGAGCCCCAACAGCACGTTTGACATCCTGTTTCAGAAGGCTCAGAAGGAAGGGCGCGTCGGTGGGAGACACCGGTGCAAGGTATGCGGCATGTCCCATCAAACGGAAGGCGATGCGGTCGCGTGCTGCGCGAAGCTTCGCGAAAGGCAACAGAGGTAGGAACCAGCATGCCGAAGATGAAGACGAATCGGAGCGCGGCCAAGCGCTTCCGCAAGACCGGCACGGGGAAGCTCCGCTACAACCACGCGTTCGCCAGCCATCTGCTGTCGGGGAAGTCCCCGAAAAGGAAGCGGCGTTTGCGCAAGTCCTCCATTCTCGCGAGGGGGGACGAGAAGAAGATGAAGCGGCTCCTGCCGCACGGCTAGGACGGAAGGGGGTTTCCAGGCTTGAGCCCTCTCCGAGGGGCTCGGGAGTCGAGGCGACATGAATCGTCCTTTGATCGCTGTCTTCGCGCTCTTCCTGGCGGTCTCGGTGATGGCCGAGACCCCGGAGGAGGAAGCGAATCGCTATCTGCAGACGATGATCACCGCGATCGCCGAAAAGAACGATCCGATGCGCAATCGGATGTTCATCAAGCTTCGCGTGCTCGGCGACGATTCCGTCGCTCCTCTTCTGGCGGCGCTCGAACACGAATCGCCGGACGCACGGCGGTATGTCGCCTTCACGCTCGGCTTCTTCGAAGACCCCCGCGTCGCGGGACCGCTCCTCGCGCTCTTCGCGTCCGACCCCGAGGTCCCCGTCCGGACCGCGGCCGCCGAGGCGCTCGGACGGCAGAGGAGCAAGGATGCAGTGGACCCGCTCATCGCCGCTCTTTCGGACGCGATCGCTTCGATCCGCCAGTCCGCCGCCTACTCGCTCGGCCTGATCGGGGATCCGCGGGCGCGGCCCGCGCTCGAGCGGGCAAAGGGGGACGCGGACGATCTCGTCCGTTTCTTTGCGGAGGAGGCGCTCGTGGAGATCGAGCGGGAGGCGGCGAGGAAGAAGCAGTAGCCGCGCGTTTCTTCGGTCTCCTTTCCCCGGAACGGATTGCGTCCTCGGGAGGTTTGCTTGTGTCTCTCCGGAGAGGTGCGGCCGCGCCGTGTGTTCTCGCCGCGGCTCTTCTCGCGCTCGGCCACGCTCCCGCGTTCGGAGGGGCCGAGGAGATCCTCGCGCGCCTCCGGGCGGTGAACGCGGACCTCGTCGACCTCCGCGCCTCGTTCGTTCACGGAAGGGACGTGCCCCTCTTCGATGAGAAGATCCTCTCTTCCGGCGAGCTGTTCTTCCGCGCCCCCGACCGGCTTCTCCTCCAGTACGCGGATCCGGACTCGAATCTCGTCGTGATCGGGGAGGGCCATGTCTGGCTCTACTACCCGAGCCTCCGGCAGGCGCACCGCTACGACATCGATCCGGAATCGACGCTTCCCGGCCTTTTCCTCGCCATCCGCGGGACGCTGGCCGGCCTCGAGCGAAACTTCGACGTGCTCGGAATGCGGGACGAGGACTCGACAGGGGCGGCGACCGATGTCCTCGTCCTGCACCCGAAGGAGGGAAGCGTGCTCGCGGAAGAGGTCCGTGAGATCCGCGTCGTCGTGCGCCGGGCGGACGCGCTCCCCGTGCGCACCGATTTTTGGGAGGTCTCGGGCGATCACTCGTGGTTCGCCTTCTCCCGGTATGCCCGAAACCCCCGCATCGATGAGTCGGTCTTCCGGTTCGAGCCGCCGGAGGGGACCGAGGTCTTCGAAGTGGAAGGGGAGACGTGGTAGGGGCGGCCGGGACACGCTACCGCCGGGCCCTCGCCTTCCTCGACCGCCTGGTGAACTGGGAAAGGGAGGCGGGCCTCGCCTTCACCTCCGAGTCGATCCGGCTCGACCTCTTCCGCGAAAGCCTGGCCGGCCTCGGGGATCCCCAGCTCCGCTATCCGACGGTCCTTGTCGCCGGAACCAAGGGGAAGGGCTCGACCTCGTATCTCTTGGCACGTCTCCTAAGGGCCCACGGCCACAAGGTCGGGCTCTACACATCGCCGCACCTCTCCGACGTCCGCGAGAGGATCCGCCTGAACGAGGTTCCGATTCCGCGCGCGGCCTTCGCCGAGAGGATCGAGAGGCTCGAAGCATCTCTCCCCTACTTCCGCGAGGTCGGACGGTCGCGGACCTACTTCGAAACGCTGACCGCCGCCGCGTTCCTCTACTTCGCCGAAGAGAAGGTCGACTGGGCGGTGCTCGAGGTCGGTCTCGGGGGGCGGCTCGACGCGACGAACACGGCGGAGCCGGAAGTGTCGGTCCTCACCCCGGTGAGCCGGGACCACATGCGCGCGCTCGGCCGGAACGTCCTGGCGATCGCCGCGGAAAAAGCGGGGATCGTGCGCGCGAACGGCGCGGTCGTGATCGGAAAACAGTCTCCTCGGGTCGAGAGGTTCTTCCTCGGAAGGGCGCGGGAGATCGGGGCGCGCGTCCGCCTCCACGGCGTCGACTTCCGGTCCCGTTTCCTCGCGGTCGATGAGGGAGGGACACGGTTCGACTACGAGGGGAAGGGCGCGGTCTGGCGGGGGATTCGACTCGGTCTTCTCGGCGAGCACCAGGCGGCCAACGCTGCCTCCGCGATCCAGGCTCTCTCCCTTCTTCTCCCCGCGATCGACGAGGGGGCGGCGCGGCAGGCGCTCCGGGGCGCGCGATGGGCGGGGCGCGGCGAGCTGCTCCGCGCGGATCCCCCGGTCCTTCTCGACGGGGCCCACAACGGGCATTCCGCCGATGCGCTCGCGCGTCTCACGGCGGATCTCTATCCGGGGCGGAGGTGCCTGCTCGTCTTCGGCGGGACCAAGGGGAAGGAACACGCGGTCATCTTTCGCCGTCTTCTTCCGGGCGCCGCGGAGGTCGTTCTCACCGAGTCCGCCCATCCGAGGCGCCGCCCCGCCGACGAGCTCCTCTCGATCCTCCGGAAGGTGGACGCCCGCATCCCCTGCCTCGTTGTTCGGGACGCCGGGGAAGCCCTGCGGACCGCACTCGCCCGGCAGGGGGGGCGGCCGCTCGTCATTACCGGGTCTCTCTATCTCGCGGGGGAGATGAGAACGCTCTTCCGGAGGCTTCTTGCGGAGCGCCGGGACGCCGTGCTAGCTTGAGCGGGCGGAGCGCCGCCAGGGCCGCAACAGACTGCCGCAGGCCGGGAAGGACGGGCCGGGCCCGCCGTGTGGAATACGCGTCAGCGCTCTCTTCTCGTCGCGCTCTTTCTTCTCGCGGTCGCGCTGCGCCTTCTTTATCTTTTTGACCTCAAGGACTATGAATTCTCGAACCGTCTGCTTCTCGACCCGGGATCCTATGATCGAAAGGCCGCCGCGATTCTCGAGGGGGAGAGCCCCGCGCCGGGACGCGCGTTCTACCAGGCCCCCCTCTACTCCTACTTTCTCGCGGGGGTGTACGCGGTCGCCGGGCGCGACCTCGACTCGGCCAGGTTCCTTCAGATCCTCCTCGGATGCGTCTCGGTCGTCCTGATCGCGCGCATCGGGACCCTTCTTCTCGGGTTCCCGGCGGGCCTGCTGGCCGGGGCGGCGGCCGCGCTCCACGCCCCCTTCCCGTTCTTCGAGGCGCAGATCATGAAGACCTCGCTCGGAGTCTTTCTCGTCCTCGCCGGGGTCTTCTCCCTTCTCGCGGGGAGGGGGGGGAGGTCCGCCCTCGCGGCGGGGCTCCTTCTCGGCCTCGCGTCCCTCGTGCGGGAAAACGCCCTGGTCCTGCTCCTCGCCGCGGCCGCGGGGTCGCGTGGGGGAGGATGCCCGGGAGCGGCAGCCGTCGCAGGGCCCTTCTCGTCCTTCTCGGAGGGGCGTGCGCGGTCGCTCCGGTCGCGCTTCGAAACCACGCGGTCTCCGGAGAGTGGATTCTCGTGACCTCGCAGGGGGGACAGAACTTCTACATCGGAAACAACGAGCGCGCCGAGGGGACCTACACGAGCCTCCCCTTTGTCCGCCCCGATCCACGCTACGAGGAGGAGGACTTCCGCGCGGAGGCGGTGCGCCGTCTCGGAAGGGAGATCCCCGCGGGGGCGGTCTCCCGCTACTGGTACGGCGAGGGGCTCCGGTGGATGCGCGCTCGTCCCCGGGAGGCCGCCGCGCTTCTCGGGAGGAAGGCTCTTCTCTTCTGGAGCGCGCTCGAGCTTCCCGACAACGAGAACTTCTACTACATGAGGGATCGTTTTCTCGCCCTCCGCCTCTTTCCTCTCACGTTCGGCCCGGTGGCGGTCTTCGCTCTCCTCGGAATGGTCCTTTCTCTCCGGCGACTCCGGTCCCTCTTCCTCCTCTACGCGGGGGCGCTGTCGGTGTTCGCCGCGCTCGTCGCCTTCTATGTCTTCTCGCGGTACCGGCTGCCCGCGGTCCCGTTCCTCATCCTCTTCGCCGCCGAGGGGGTCCGCGCAACCGTCTCGACCCTCCGTTCGCGCCGCTGGGCCCGCGCGGCGGGGATCGCCGGAATCCTCGCCGGCGCGGCCATCATCGTCTTCGCCGCCCGGCCGATCGATTTCGATCCGAGACGGGAGGGCTACCTGCCTCTACATGTAAACCGAGCGATGCTCTTCGCCGAGGAAGGGGAGAGAGTCCGGGCGATCGAGGAGTACCGGGAGGCGCTCCGCCTCGTCCCGGAGCGCCCCGCGATTCGGAAGCGGCTCGCGTATCTTCTGCTCGAGGAGGGGAGGGAGAAGGAGGCCCTTCTGGAGATGGAGGTTGCGCTCCGCGGGCTTCCGCGCGACGCGGGGCTCCGCAACGACCTCGCCCTCCTGCTCCTCGGCGAGGGGAGAGAGGAGGAGGCGCTTCTCCTTCTCCGCGAGGCGGCGAGGCTCGATCCGAATCTCGAAAGCGCCCGCAGGAACCTGGCGCGCCTTCTCCTCGAGCGCGGGGAGAAGGGGGAAGAAGCGCGGGACCGCGCGCCCGCCGACAGCCTGCGGCGGCACGGAGGGGAACGATGATCGGAGCGCTCCTCCTTCTCTCTCTCGCCTTGACGCGCGAGGCCTCTCCGCTTCTCGATCGACCGGATCCCGCCGCGATCGATTCGCTCCTCCGCGGGGAGCGATGGGCGGCGCTGACCACGGAGGAGAAGCTGCTCGCGCTCGCGCCGCTCCGCGTCGGGACTCTCTACGCGCTCGGCTGCCTCGGCGAAGAGGCGGAGCCGGACACGGATCCGCTCTTCAGGCTCGACCGGGCGGACTGCACGGTTCTGGTGGTGACGGACGCCGCCCTCGTCCACGCGCGCTCTCTCGATGACGCAAGAACCGCGATCCGGCGGATCCACTACAGGGACGGAACCCCCTCCTACGCGGCGCGCTACCACTTCACGACCGACCGGATCAGCTCCTCTCCCTTCTTCGAGGAGATCACCTCTCGAGCGGGGCCGGACTCGCTTCTCCAGGCGGTCCGGGTCTTTCTCAACCGGAAGGAGAACGGCGAGCCGCTCCTCCCGATCCCCTGGGAGAGGGAGATGATCGTCCGGTATCTCCCGTGCGAACTCCTGAACGAAGAGGTCCTCGATCGCCTTCCCCCCGCGTGCGGGGTCGCCTTCGTCGCCGAGAAGAACGTCCGGAACGGTTTTCTCGTCTCGCACGAGGGGCTCCTGCTCGGGCGCCGTACCCTCCACCACGCATCGGCCGGGGCGGGAAGGGTCGTCGAGGTTCCTCTTCTCGCCTATCTCCAACCCTCCTCGGGGGCGTTTCGGTTCGACGGTGTTCTCTTCTTTGCGTTCCGATGAGGGGAAGCACCCGGGGACTCCCCCCCCCGGACGCGGGAGCCGCCGGCCGCCGACCCTATCCGAATCATTAACCCTAATTATCGTGTTCCATAAGGAAAATGAATTTGCAAATCGAGCGGCGGGGCATAGACTTAGGGGAGAGAGACAGGCGCTCCCGGAGCCGAAAGACCGAACTCCTCCGGCAGGCCGGCGGCGGGGCCGGGTTGAACGGCGGGTCTCCAGGGATGGGCCGGGAACAATGTTTCGCCTTGGCAAGCGATAAACGGGGGGATTTGCGGGCGAGGCACCCGGTTCATCTTCGGAGGCCCGCTGTTTCGTGTGCGGGCCGGGGCGGCGGGATGGAAGGCGCGGGCAGGCGGGCGGCCGCCGGAGGCGGGATGGCGGGATCCCGCTCCCTCTGGGGGGGTCAGCGCTCCCCCTCTCCTTCCTCTTCCGTCTCCTCATAGCCGCAAGGCGCGGCTTCCCGGATCTCCTCTGGAGAAACCTCACCCTCCAGGTGGTGGTCGCAGGCGCGGTGCTCGGCCGGCGTCTTCTTCTTCTTCTCCCGCGGACAGTAAGCGACCGTGTCTTCCTCTCCGTCGGGAAAGCCGTCCGGGTGCGGGGGCCCGTACGGCCGGCGGCGGATCTTCTCCTCGCTCATGCTCCCTCCTCAGTGGTACGACCGAGTCCCCCGAGCGTGGGTCCGATAGAAATCTAGCACAAGACCGGCCGTTCGAGGCGCCCGGGCGACGGGGAGAGAAGAGGGGATGGTGCCGAAGGGGGGATTCGAACCCCCACAGGCGTTCGCCCACATGACCCTGAATCATGCGCGTCTACCAGTTCCGCCACTTCGGCCTGCCGATCCTGGAGTCTAGGCGCCGGCGAGCGGCCAGGGCAAGCGAAAACCCCGCCCCCCTTTTCCCTTGTCACACCCCGTCCGGCGCTGGTTTACTTGGGAGGCGCGGCTCTCTGCCGCCGGGCGGTTTCCGAACCGGGTGATCGGCCTCCCTATCCCTTCGGGCGATTCTCATGGAGATCAAGACGATCTGCACAAATCGGAAGGCGCGCCATGAGTATCGGATTCTCGATACCGTTGAGGCCGGATTGGTGCTCACCGGTTCCGAGGTGAAGTCGCTGCGGGCGGGGCACGCGAGCCTGCAGGAGAGCTACGCGCGGATCGAAGACGGGGAGGTGTTCCTCATCGGCGCGAACATCCGTCCCTACGAGAAGGCGGGGCGCTTCAACCATGAACCGACCCGCAAGCGGAAGCTCCTCCTCGGCGAGTCGGAGATCCGGAAGCTGACTAGGAACGTCGAGGCGAAGGGGGCGACGCTGGTTCCTCTTCGCATGTACTTCCGCGGATGCTGGGCTAAGGTGGAGATCGCCGTGGCCGTGGGGAAGAGAGCGTACGACAAGCGCGCGGCGATCGCCGCGCGGGACGCGGCCCGGGAGATGGATCGGGCGAGGAAGGAGGCCCGTCATCGTTAGCCTGGATGATGCACGCGTTTCCTGCTGCGGCTGCGGATCTCGGCCTGCGAGGCCTCCCTTCCGTCGCCACTTCCTCAACAGGGACCCGTGGCGCGCTTGGATCTTGTCGCGACGGCTAGGAGGGACAAGTCTTAGCGCGCCGGGGGGGAGGCCGAGACTACGTTTCCGGGAGCGCCTCGTCCAGGTCGGCCTCTCGGCTCGCGCTCCGCACCCTCGCGACGAAAACGCGTGCATCATCCAGGCGAGCCGTCTGGCAATCCTCGCGGCCCTGCTTCTCGCGTCCGCGGGCGGCTCGCTCGCCGAGGATCTCGTGGTGCGCCACGCGGACGGCCGGACGAGCCGCCTTCCGCTCGAGACGCACGGCGGGGAGAAGTACGTGCAGGCTCCCGACGTTTCCCTGCTCTACGGGGCGTCCCTCCACTGGAGGCCGGATCTCCTCAAGATGACCCTTCGAGTCGGGGACCACCGCGTGAAGGTCACCGCGGAGAACCCGAACGTCGTCGTCGACGGAGCGGTCCTTCATCTTCTCTCTCCGGTGATCTACCGGAACGGCAACCTCCTCCTCCCGCTCGACCTCGTGGTCCGCGTGCTGGCCGGACTCGCCCCCGTCCCCGTCCGCTGGGACGCCGAGGCGGGCCGGCTCTTCATCGGGTCGATCGGGAAGCGGATTCTCGGCGTCCGCCTCGAAGAGCGTCCCGACGGGCTCGATGCGACGATTCTCACCTCGGGAGACCCGGAGTACGAGGAGGGACGGAGCGAGGGGGGAGGGATCGTGATCCGCTTTCCTTCGCTCGATCTGGCCGAGGACTCGCTGCCGCCCCCGCCGGGGGGGAATCTCCTGGTCGGATGGGCGTGGGAGGTGCGGGCGGACTCGGTCCTCCTTCACCTTCTACCCGGAAGCGCCTATGTCGAGCATCGGGTCGGGCGGCGGGTCCGTCCGGAGGGGGTCCGGGTCCGCCTGGCCGCCGCCCCGATCGTCGACTTCTCCGGGGCGGTCTCCGAGGCGATCGAGGTGCTCACCCGGCCGAAGGGGGAGCGGCGGGGAGGGGGGAGGATCGTGGTGATCGATCCGGGCCACGGGGGTTCGGACACCGGCTGCGTGCTTCCGGGCGGAGCCTCCGAGAAGGCGATCGTGCTTGACCTTGCCCTTCGCCTTCGCGAGGAGCTGGAGGGGACCGGCGGCATTCGCGTGCTTCTCACAAGGGAGGAGGATGCCGCACTGGGGATCCGCGCCCGCGCGGAGTCGGCGAACCGGGCGCGAGGGGATTTCTTCCTCAGTCTGCACGTGAACGGCTCGCCCGCGGCGGCGCGATCGGGAGCCGAGACCTACGTGCACACGCACGGCCGGGCGGCGGAGGAACGGATCCGGAAAGCGATCGCGGAGGCGGCCTCGGTCTACGGGGAGGCACCACTCGGGGGGGCACTGAGCGGGGAGATCCGCTTCGTCCCCTGGGAGGCGGTTCAGGACCTTCACCAGAGAAGAAGCCGCGAGGCCGCCCGCCTGATCGCCGGCGAGCTTCTCGGGGTGGAGGGGATCGAGCGGGAGGAGGCCCGTGAGGCTCCGGTCGCGGTTCTCACCGGCGCCGACATGCCGGCGGTGCTCGTCGAGGTCGGGTTCGGCACGAGTCCCGGTGAGGGCGCTCTTCTCTCCCGCGAAGAGGAGAGGACGCGGCTTGCCGAGGCGCTCGCGCGGTCGATCGCGCGTTTCCTGGGGGTGGATCGATGAACGAGAACCGGAGATCGTCGAAGAGCGGGGGAGCGCCCAAGAAACGGGGCGCGCTCTGGCCGCTGCTCGCCCTCCTCCTCGTCGTCCTCGTCGTCGTGTTTCTGATTCGGGAGCGGGGGAGCGAGCCGGGCGGCATCGGGGGGGAGGCGGTGAGGGAGGAGGAGGCGACCTACTCACGCTCCGCGCTTCTCTACTACGCGGCCGGCGACGGCGAGTCGCTCGCGCCCGAACGGCGGGAGCTTCTCCTCAGAGGCCACGGCAGGGAGGAGTTCGCGATCCGTCTCGTTTCGGAGCTGGCGAGAGATCCCCTGACGGAGGGGAGCTACGCGACGCTTCCGCCGGGAACCCTCATCCGGGGGGTCTTCTTCGACGATATGGGGGAGCTCTACGTGGATTTCGACGGAGAGAGCCTCAGGGACTGGTCGTGGGGGACCTCGTCGGAAATTCTTGCGATACGAAGTATCGTCCGCACCCTGTCCGATTCGTTCCCGGAGGTGGCCCGGGTCGGGTTTCTCGTGGACGGAAACGGCGTCGAGACGCTCGGCGGCCACGTGGACGCAACGCACCCCTTCGAGGCGGCGGATTGGAGGTGATCGTGGGTCCGATCGGAGTGTTCGACTCGGGGATCGGAGGGCTGACGGTGGTGCGGGAGATCTTCCGCCTCATCCCCGACGAGCCCGTTCTCTTCTTCGGGGACACGGCCCGTCTGCCGTACGGCCCGAAGTCCGCGGAGACCGTCACGCGCTTCTCGCGCCAGATCGCCCGCTTCCTTCTCTCGGAGGGCGTGCGCTGCGTGGTCGTGGCGTGCAACACCGCCTCCTCGACGGCGCGTCCGGCTCTGGTAAGGGAGTCGCCGGTTCCGGTCGTCGGGGTGATCGCGCCGGGGGCGCGGGCCGCGGCCCGGGAGACGCGGTCGGGCGTGATCGGCGTGATCGGGACGCGCGGAACCGTGGCGAGCGGCGCTTACGAGCGCGCACTCCGGGCGATCGATCCCTCGCTTCGCGTCGTTTCGGCGGCCTGCCCGCTTCTCGTTCCGCTCGTGGAAGAGGGGTGGACGGACCACCCCGTGACCGAACAGGTCGTCAGGGAGTACCTCGACCCGCTCCTTCGCAGGTCGATCGACACGCTGATCCTCGGATGCACGCACTTCCCCGTGCTGACCGGGGTGATCGAGAAGGCCGCCGGCGAGGGGGTCGTCGTCGTGGACGCGGCAAGGGAGACCGCCCTCGCGCTCCGCGAGGCCCTGCCGCGGGAAGAAGGCGCCGGCGGGAGACCGCCGGTTCACCGGTTTCTCGTGAGCGACGTGCCGCACCGCTTCCGCGAGGAGGCGGAGATGTTCCTCGGCGCGCCGATTGAAAGGGTCGAGAGGGTGGAAGCCGAGCGGCTGGAGGAGATGTGTCGGTAATCATGCAGCGAGCGGATGGGAGACGGCCGGACGAGATCCGGAAGACGAGAATCCGGCGCGGGTATCTTCGCCACGCCGAAGGAAGCGTCATGATCGAAACGGGCCAGACGCGGGTGATCTGCTCGGCGACGGTGGAGGAGAAGGTCCCGCCGTTCCGCCGGAATTCGACCGGCGGTTGGGTCACCGCGGAGTACGGGATGATCCCGCGGTCCTCGGCGGTCCGGATCCGCCGCGAGGTCGGGGCGAGGGGCCTGCAGGGGCGCACGTTCGAGATTCAGCGCCTCGTCGGGCGGTCGCTCCGCGCCGTCACCGATCTGGGGAAGCTCGGCCCGCGCACGATCCTGGTCGATTGCGACGTCGTCCAGGCGGACGGCGGTACCCGGACAGCGGCGATCTCGGGAGCGTACGTCGCCCTCGTCGACGCGGTCCGCATGTTGATGAAGCAAGGAGTTCTGCTCGAGTCGCCTCTGCTCGACTCGGTCGCCGCGGTGAGCGTCGGGGTGGTCGACGGCGAGGTTCTTCTCGACCTCGACTACGAGGAGGATGTCCGGGCCGATGTCGACATGAACCTCGTGATGACCGGGAGCGGGCTCTTCGTCGAGGTTCAGGGGACCGCGGAAGGGAACCCCTTCCGCGGCGAGTCGCTGGAGGCGATGCTGGGGCTCGGGCGCGGCGGAATCGAGCGGGTGACCGAGATCCAGAAGGAGGCGCTCGGCCGGGAGGAGACCGCATGAAGGAGCTTCTTCTCGCCACGCGGAACCGGGACAAGGTGCGCGAGATCGCGCGGATTCTCGGAGACCTCCCTGTCCGCCTCAGGACGCCCGACGAGTTTCCCGGGGTTCCGGAGGTGGAGGAGGACGGAGAGACCTTCGAGGAGAACGCGGCGAAGAAGGCGCTTACCGTGGCGATGCACTCGGGACTCCTCTCGCTCGCCGACGACACGGGGCTGGTCGTCCCGTCGCTCGGGGGCGAGCCGGGCGTTCGCTCTTCGCGTTACGCGGGGGAAGGCGTCAGCTACGAGGACAACTGGAGAAAGCTCCTCGCCCGGATGGCCGGCCTCCCGGACGCGGAGCGGGGCGCCTGCTTCATCTGTGTGGCGGTCCTCGCCGACCCCGGGGGCGTCGTCGGGAGCGCCGAGGGGCGTTGCGAGGGGACCATCCTCCGTGAGCCGCGCGGGGAAGGGGGGTTCGGGTACGACCCGGTCTTTCTCCATGCTCCCTCGGGAAAGACGTTCGCGGAGCTCACCATCGAGGAGAAGAACCTCGTCAGCCATCGAGCCGCCGCGATGAGGCGGATCAAGGGCATGCTTGAGGCCCGCATTGCCGAGGCGCTATCCTGATCGGGCTCCCCGCGGAACGCGAGCCGGGGGCCCGGCTCTTCCGCCTCGTGAAGCGAGGAGCTTCGGTGATCCGGTCCGAACGCCGAAGGAGGGGAGCGGCGGGATGCCGACGGGGCGTGGCGCAGTCCGGTAGCGCACCTGCTTTGGGAGCAGGGTGTCGGAGGTTCGAATCCTCTCGCCCCGATGTTTTTCGCTCGCGATCGACTTCCGCGCCCGTAGCTCAGCAGGACAGAGCAGCGGACTTCTAATCCGCAGGTCGCAGGTTCGAATCCTGCCGGGCGCGCTCCGTCTCTCTCTTGCCGGAGCGCGGGCTTTCGCCTAGTATTGAAAAGCGCCTCCGGGCGGTGGTGGGCGTAGCTCAGCTGGTAGAGCCCCAGACTGTGGATCTGGTTGTCGCGGGTTCGATCCCCGTCGCTCACCCCAATCCGAATCACCCGATCCGAACCGTGAGAAGGCGGGCGCAGCGCGCCGAGAGGCGGCTGCTTCGGCGGCGGCCGCGGAGTCTCCCCTCGCCGGTCGCCGAGTTGATCCTCATTCTGTTTCTCGCCGGGGGGAGACGACGTCCTCGGTCGCCGCCTCCCGGCCGACCGGCGGTGCGGGGCGCGGGGCCCCCTCACCGAGAGAACAGCAGTCCCGGCTCATTCCGAAGCCGCCGGCCCACGCCCAGCCGCGCCGGAAGCCGGGGGATCGTCCTCCCCCTCCGAAACGGCCCCAGGCCGTCCCGAAACCCCACCCGATTGGGGTCTCCTGCCGTGACGAGTGGTTCTCCTCTGCGGGGGAGTTCTCCGCGCGCTCCCGTGCGGGCGGTTCCTCGCCTCCGAGGCGTGAGAGCCGGGCATCGCGTCTCGGGAACTCGAGCTCCGATCGCGGCATCTCTTCCGCTCCTTTCCGAGACGTCCCGCGCCGTCCGCGCGTGTCTCCCTTCCCCTTATCGGCCGGCGTCCCCCCTTGCCGATCGGGAACAGTTGCAGCGGCGCCCCCTCCTCCGTCTCCCGTGAACAGGGCAGGGGATGCGGCGCCGATCGCGCCCTCCGGAAACAAGAAGAAGGGGCCCGACGTAGAGAGGCCGGACGGGGAAGAAGGGGCGGCCGCGCGAACCGGCGCAGCCGGGGCCGGGGTGGCGGCCGGGCTCGACGTCGGGGCCGGCGCGCCGCTTCCGAATGAACAAACGCCGCAGAGGAGGAGTCTTATTCGGTGTACCCATCGACCGGCGCCGCGGCGGGCCCCGCGCTTCACCACGGCCTGCGCGGCTCCCGTAATCCGTTTCAGGGCATGAGCTTGTCCGCCGGAGGAGCGAGAAGATGAAGAAGATCGTCATCGCCGGAATCGTGCTCGTCCTCATCGCGGCCGGAGTGGTCTACGGCACGCGGGGATCGGGCGGGAGGGGCGGGGAGGGGACCGTCGTGCGCGTGGAGAGGGGCACGATCGTCGACAAGGCGCTCGCGACCGGCCAGATCGTCCCCCGCGAGGAGATCCGGGTGAAGTCGCAGATCTCCGGCATCGTGCGGACGTGCTATGTCGACGTGGGGGACGAGGTGCGGGAGGGAGAGAGGCTCATCGAGATCGCTCCGAATCCGACCCCGCTCGAGCTGACCGAGGCGGAGCGGAACGTGCAGCTCGCCGAGATCGCATACAGCCGCACGGAGCTCGAGCACGACCGGAGGGCCTCCCTCCTCGAGAGCGGGTTCATCTCGCAGGGCGAATACGACGCCGCGCGCAAGGCGCTCGAGGAGGTCTCGGTGGAGAGGGATCTCGCGGGCGAACGGCTCGCCCTGATCAAGGAGGGGAAGATCCGGGGGAACCGCCCGATCGACTCGGTGATCCGCGCGCCGGCGTCCG
>JBDRFQ010000212.1:0-4795 GCA_043818685.1 Candidatus Eiseniibacteriota bacterium | reverse complement strand
GGCCGAGGCGGAGGACGGCCCTCGGCTCTCCTTCGCCCTGCACGCCGGGTTCCCGAACCCGTTCCGCTCGAGCACGACGATCTCCTACGCTCTTCCCGAGCGCGGCCCGGTGACGGTGCGGGTCTACGACATCAAGGGGCGCGCGGTCCGCACCCTCGTCGACGAGGTGAAGGCGGCGCGCTTCCACACGGCGGTCTGGGACGGCCTGGACGACGGCGGGCGGGAGGCCGGCTCCGGCGTTTACTTCATCCGCCTCGAGGCCGGCGATAAGACGTTCGTGAAGCGATGCATGCTCCTCCGGTAAGGGGCGAGGCGCAAGAGAGGGGCGGATCCCGGCGGGTCCGCCCCTCGCCTTGTTTTCGCGGTGCCCCACCTGGGGCGCCTTTTGTTTGATATTAAAGGATTTTCAAGAGCTCGATCTCGAAGGAGAGCGTCTTTCCCGCAAGCGGGTGGTTCGCGTCCACGACGATCGCGTCCTCTCCGCTCTCCTTGACGCGTCCGAGAATCGCCCTCTCCCCCTCCCGCCGGATCTGCACCTCCTGCCCGACCCGGAAGGAGGCGCCCCTGCCGAGGGCCGCCTTGTCGACCCGCAGGCAGAGGTCCTCGCGGGGGCGGCCGTAGGCGTCCTCGGGAGGGATCTCGACCTTTCGCTTCTCGCCGACCTTGATGCCGAGGAGAGCTCTCTCGAAGCCGGGGATCACGCGCCCCGAACCGATCCGCACCTCGAACGGCTTCTTCTCCCCGCTCGAATCGAACACGGTCCCGTCCTCGAGCGTTCCGCGGTAGCGGACGTGAACGGTGTCGCCCTCTCGCACTCCTGTCATGAAGCCCCGCCCTTACTCCGCCGGTCAGCTCGCGGCCGCTTCCTTCTTCTCTTCTTCGACCCAGACGCCTGTGCGGAGGTACTCGTCGATCGATTTCGCCGCGCGCCGGCCCGCCCCGAGGGCCAGAATGACCGTCGCTCCTCCCGTCACGATGTCGCCGCCGGCGAAGACGCCCCGCTTCGTGGTCCTCCCCGAGTTCTCGTCGGCCACGACGGTGCCCCATCTCGTGTGCTCGATGTCGGGGGTCGTCTTCTGGATGATCGGATTCGGGCTGTTCCCGATCGCGACGATCGCCATCTGGCAGAGGATCACGTACTCGCTCCCCTTGACCGCCACCGGCCGGCGCCGCCCGCTCGCGTCCGGCTCGCCGAGCTCCATCTTCTGCACGCGCACCCCGACCAGCCACCCGTTCTCGTCCCCGAGGAACTCGACCGGGTTCGTCAGCATGAGAAGCTTGACGCCCTCCTCCTTCGCGTGGTGGATCTCCTCGTTCCGCGCGGGCATCTCCTTCTCGGAGCGGCGATAGATGATCCGCGCGTTCTTCGCCCCGAGACGAAGCGAGGTGCGGACCGCGTCCATCGCCGTGTTCCCGCCGCCGAAAACAACCGCCTCCTTCCCCCGGCAGTCGAAGACCGGGGTCTCCGAGTCGGGGAGGTAGGCCCTCATGAGGTTCACGCGGGTGAGGAACTCGTTCGCCGAGTAGACGCCGATGAGGTTCTCGCCCAGAATGTCGAGGAAGCGGGGAGCCCCCGCGCCCACCCCGAGGAAGACCGCGTCGTAGTCGTTCGCCATCAGCTCGTCCACCGTGTCGGTCCGGCCGATTACCGCGTTCGTCCGGAACTCGACGCCCATCTTTCGGAGCTGATCGATTTCCGTGTGAACGATCTCCTTCGGGAGGCGGAACTCGGGGATCCCGTAGACGAGAACGCCGCCGAGGGAGTGCAGGGCCTCGAACACGGTGACCTCGTGCCCCATCCGGATCAGATCGCTGGCGCACGCGAGCCCCGCCGGACCGCTCCCGACGACCGCCACGCTCTTCCCCGTCTTCTTGACCTTCGAGCGCTCCGCCTTCATCAGCCCGTAGTCGCGCTCGAAGTCGGCGACGAAGCGCTCGAGGTTTCCGATCGCGACCGGCTGCCCTCTCTTGGCGAGCACGCAGAGCGTCTCGCACTGCTCCTCCTGCGGACAGACGCGCCCGCAGATGGCGGGAAGCAGGTTGTCGCGCTTGATCACCTTGACCGCCTCGTCGAACTTCGCGTCCGCGACGAGGGCGATGAACTCGCTGATCTGGATCCCCACGGGGCATCCTTCCACGCACTTCGGCTTCGGGCACTGGAGACATCGGAGCGCCTCGAGCTTGGCCATCTCGGCCGTGAGGCCGAGGTTCACCTCGTGGAAGTTCTCGCGCCGCATGTCCGGCTCCTGCTCCGGCATCTTCTGGCGCGGGATCTTCATCCGGTCCTTCTTCTCCATTCCGCCGGCCATCACGCGTCCTCCTCGGCGGGACGGAGGCCCTCGCGAACGCGGGCTCTCTCCGGATCCTGCAGCTCGGCAATCGCCTCCCGCATCTTGCACGGTTCGAGCTTCTCGAGCTCCCCGTCCCGGGTCTTCTCGAAGGCGAGATAGGAGCGGTTGCGGAGCTGAAGAAGCTCGAAGTCGACCTCGTGGGCGTCGAACTCGGGGCCGTCGACGCAGGCGAAGTAGGTCTCCCCGCCGACGCGGACCCGGCACCCGCCGCACATGCCCGTTCCGTCCACCATGATCGGGTTGAGGCTCACCGTGGTCGGGATTCCGAGCGGCTTCGTGACCTGGGCGACCGCCCGCATCATCGGGACCGGGCCGATCGCGAGAACGTGGTGGATCGCGCGGCCGGCGTCGATCAGCTCGGAGAGCTTGTCGGTCACGAGCCCGTGGAAGCCGTAGGAGCCGTCGTCCGTCGTCGGGTACACCTCGTCGCAGATGGCGCGCATCTCCTTCTCGAGGATCACCAGCTCCTTCGTCCGGCCGCCGATGATCGCGCACACGTGGTTTCCGGCGCGCTTCACGGAGACCGCGGTCGGATACGCGATCGCCGTCCCGACCCCGCCTCCGATGACGACCACCGTTCCCACCCTCCCGATGTCCGACGGTTTTCCGAGCGGGCCGACGACGTCGGTGACCTGGTCGCCCGCCTCGAGCGAGTTGAGCTGCTTGGTGGTCTTCCCGAGGCTCTGGACGATGATCGAGATCCACCCCTCCTTGACGTCCGCGTCCGCGATCGTGAGCGGGATCCTCTCCCCATTCGGGGCGACCCTGATGATCACGAACTGGCCCGCCTTCCGTTTCTCGGCGATCTTCGGCGCCTCGATCCGGAAGCACTTCACCGTGGGAGCGAGAAACCGCGCCTCCAGTATGCGAAACATCCCGTTCTCTCCTTGAAGCCGCCCCGGGCCGCGGGTCCCCCCCGCTCGCCGAACCCGCCGGGAGAAGGGTGCGACCGGATCCGTCCGGGGTGGACCCACCCCTTGCCTCGGGGGCCGGTTCGACCGCCGGCCGCCCGCCCGGCGTGGGCAGGAGTGCCCGACCGCGGGGAACGTGTTGCGCTTACGTGGAATATATCATCGCCCCCGCTCGCGGGCCAGGCCAATCCGGCGGCTCGGGCCCTCGGGAAGGCCGCCCTGCTAGAATGGGTGCCGAACGAGGCGCCCGGAAGCCTGAACGAGCCGCCGGCGATCGTGTCCGGCGGCCTTCCCATGCCCGAAGCCCGGCCGGGGCCGCCGCCCCGGAGCCCGTGCGCGGAGGAACGCCGATGAGAAAAAAGGACCCACTCGAGAAGAGCCGCCCCGTGCGGACGGGACCGCTCGCCGCCACCCCGGAGGAACACGAGCGCAGGCGAACCGCCTGGCTCGAGAAGACGCGGACGACCCTGCCGCGGCTCACCCGGTCGTACGCGCTTCTGGCGCTCGGGTGCCTGATCATGGCCGCCGGCTACAGCTTCTTCATGATCCCGCAACGGATCGCGCCCGGGGGGGTCTTCGGGATCGCCACGGTCCTCCACTACGCGTTCCGCTCTCTCCTCGCGCTCGACCTTCCCACCGGCGCGATCGGTCTCGTGCTCAACGTTCCCCTCTTCTTCTGGGGCCTTCGGTCCCTCGGAGGCCGCTTCGTCGCCCGGACCGTGTTCGGGATGGCGGCCGCCTCTCTCTTCATGGACCTCCAGAGCTACTGCATCGACCGCGCCGGCTGGGAACGCTCGGTGGCCGGGCTCGATCCGATGCTCGCCAGCGTGTTCGGCGGCCTCGCGATCGGCGCGGGGCTCGGCATCACGTTCCGGCACATGGGATCGACCGGGGGAACCGACGTGGTGGGCCAGATCCTGGGGCGGAAGACGAACATCAGCGTCGGCGTCTGGATGATGATCGTCGACGCGGCGGTGGTCGTCGCGGCCTCGTCCTATTTCCGAGACCTCAACCTCTCCCTCTACGCGGTCGTCACGATCTTCGTGACGGGGAAGGTGATCGACCAGATCCTCGCGGGAAGAAGCTACTCGCGCGCCGTCACCATCATCAGCGAGAAAGGGGAGGCGGTGCGCGAGGCGATCGTCTTCGGGCTCGATCGAACGGGGACCCTCCTCGAGGGGAGGGGTCTCTACCGGGGGCGCCGCAAGGACGTGGTCCTCTGCGTGGTGAATCGGAAGAACCTCATCCACCTGGAGCGGCTCATCGCCGCGGCGGACCCGGAGGCGTTCGTCATCGTGAGCGAGGCGTACGAGGTGCTGGGCGAGGGGTTCAAGCCTCTGAGGGAGAGGCTTCAGGCCTTCCAGCCGTCGCTCTAGGCCGGGCCCCTCGCGCGCGCCGATAGAGAGGGCGCAGATCGGGGGACCGCGCGGCGAGGGAGGGATCGAGGCCGGGCCGGCGTCGTGCGCTCCGGACCGCGCGAGATCCGGGCTAGAAGACCGCGAGGGACGCGGGCAGGTACCTCGTGAAGTCGCC
>JBDRFQ010000211.1:0-5905 GCA_043818685.1 Candidatus Eiseniibacteriota bacterium | reverse complement strand
GTTCCGCGTCAGATGCTTGAAGTCGATCCGGCGGACCACCTCGGCGGTGGCCGCGGCGGCCGCTTCCTGCCGGAGGGACAGGCGACGGCCGAGAGCGAGGATGATCATCGAGCTCAGGGTGATGATCCCGAGCCCTCCGAGCTGGATGAGGAGGAGCAGGTAACCCTGGCCGAGGGGGGTGAATCGGGTCGCGGTGTCGGCGACGATGAGACCGGTGACGCAAACGGCGGACGTCGAGGTGAAGAGCGCGTCGAGGAGGCCGAGCGGCACCCCCGTGTAGAGGCCGGGGAGGATCATGAGCCCGAGGGTCCCCGCGAGGATGATGAGAAGGAAGGAGCCCGCGAAGAGACGGGCGGGCGTGAGGCGGTGCCGCCAGGGGGCGGCGCGCGTGCGTGTTCGCTCGGTTTTCGATTGGAACAGTCTGCGCGTCACTGCGGTCAGCTCCCGCCGATCGGGAATCGGCAAGGCGGCCCGCGACGACCTCCGCCCGAAAACCGGCCCTGCCGCCGAACGAGCGTTGATTGTAGAACAGGGTCCGGGGGGCCGGTAGATCGATTCTGGGCGGACACGCCGGCGCGCACGCGAACCGAGCGGGAGGAACCGTGCGAAGCTGCCCTCGGGGCGCCTCATGGGCCGAGAGGTCCGTGTCGGGCCGCTGTTCGTCTCCCGGCAAGGAACTCTCAACGCGGCGCGGGGGCGCCGGTCTCGAAAGACGGGCCTCCTTTACTCCTTTCACTCCAACCGATTGCGGCCCCCGGGGGGCGCATGCAGAACGCGGATCCTGCCCGCTTGGGCTCTTGTTAAATGGGCGATTGACTCAGTCGGTCGTTTGGTCTATCATGCGGGGTGACGGTCGGCTCCTTTCGGGTCCGCCGCGTCCGGTCGGCATGCAGGCTCGCTCCGGGCGGGGGACCCGTGGCGCAATGGGCGCAATGAATGAGTGAGAAGAACGGAACAACCCCACCGGGCGGCCCGCCTGGCGTGCCCGAGAGCCTTCGGGCCTTCCTCGAGCAGGTCCCGGAGGAGCTCGCGCCTCCCGAACCGGGGAGTCCGCGGGAGAGGATCCTCTCGGCGGCACGAGCGCTTTTCGCCGAGCGCGGCTTCAGCCGCGCGGGAATCCGCGCCATCGCGGCCGTTGCCGCCGTGAATCCGGCCATGATCCACTACTACTACGGGAACAAGGGCCTTCTCCACAGGCGGGTGATCGCGCAGGAGCTCCGGGCGACGATCCGGGGCATTTTCGAACGTCTCGAGCCCGGGCTTCCGCCCGCCGAAGTGCTCGTCCGCATCCCGATCGGGATCATGCGGGAGATGCGCGGAAATCCGGAGCGCCTCGGCCTGCTACGGCGCGAGATCGCGGACGGGGGCGAGCAGGTGCGCCGGGCGATCGTGGAGATGGGCCCTCACGGCCCCCTCGGCCTCCGGGACCTCATCTCCTCGCTCATCCGCGGGGCGCAGGCAAGAGGGGAGGTCCGCCCCCTGCCGGTCGAGGCAATCCTCCCCTTCCTCGTGGCGGTCGGCCACGGTTCGATGATCATGGAGCCCTTCTTCCAGCTTGTCCTCGGGATTGAGGCCGCGGACGAGACGTCCTGGAGCCGTCGTCTCGAGTCGTTCGAGGTCCTGCTGAGGCAGGGGCTGGCTGTCTGAGGAGATGGCGATGACAAGAGGCCTTTCTCGTTTCGTTCTGATTGCTGCGGCGATCGGCGCGGTGTTCCCCCGCTCGGCGGCCGCCGGGCAGGGCCCGGAACCGGAGAGGTGGACCCTCGCGCGCTGCCGGGAGGAGGCGCTCGCCGCCTCCCGCGCGCTCGCCGCGAGAGAGCGCGCCGTCGACCGGGCGGATGCGGCCGCGCGGGAAGCCGTCGCGGTGAGCCGGCCGCGGCTCGCGTTCGGGGGGAGCTATCAGCACACCAGCGAGACCATGATGCTCGATCTTCCGAGCTTCGGCGGCTTCGTCCCGCCGGAGGTCCGCTTCGGAGACGGGAACACATACGACTTCAAGCTGGACCTCTCCGCACCGCTCTTCACCGGCGGGACACTCCTCAGCCAAAGGCGCGCCGGCGAGGCGGCCGCCCGGGCGTCCCGGCACGCCCTCGCCGCGGAGAGCCTCCGCCTCTCCCGCGAAGTCCGGCGGGCGTACTACGCGGCCCTCGGCGCCGGGGCGAGGGCCGAGGCGGCGGGCGTCGCGGAGGAGCGCCTCCGGCGCCACACCGGGGACGTGGAAGCGGCGGCGGGCGTCGGGATGGCTTCGGATGAACAGCGCGTGCAGGCGCTCGCCCGTCTCCTGCAGGCGGAGCAGGCGCGGATCCGCACCGAAGCGCTCGCCCGGATCGCGCGGCTCGACCTCGGGAGGCTCGCGGGGCGTCCGGGCGAGGAGATCGCGCCGTCCGAGGACCTCGACGCATCGCTCTTCCAGGCGGGCGCCCCCGCGGACACGACGGTCGATGCGCGTCCCGAGCTGGCCGCGCTTTCGGCGCTCGTGGAGCAGGGCGCGCATCTCGAGCGGGCGGCGAAGGGCGCGTACTTTCCGGCGCTCGCCGCGCAAGCGGCCTACCATCACGCGAAGCCCGGCGTCGACGTGATCGCGAACGACTGGATGCAGTACGGAACCGTCGCCCTCACGGTGTCGTGGCCGATCTGGGAGTGGGGGGCGCGGGGAGAGCGCGTGCGGCAGGCGCGCGCCGCGGGATCGGCGCTCGAGGACGAAGAGGCCGAGCTTCGCCGGAACCTGCGGAGCGCTCTGGAGGCGGCGCGCGTTCAGCTCGAGTCGGCGGAGGACGAACTCGATCGCGCGGCGGAACGGGTCGAACTCGAGAACCTCCGTCTCGCCTACGCGAGGTCGAGGTACCGAGAGGCCGCTGCGAGCGAAAGCGATCTGCTCGATGCGGAGGACGACCTGGCCGCCGCGGAGATCGATCTCGTTCTCGCGAGGACCGGTCTCCGGCTCGCGGAGGCGGAGCTCCTCTCCTGCTTGGGATATTGATGATGGATGATCGAAATCGACACGCTTCGAGCGGGAGATCGGGCCGGGAGTCGCGGCTTGCGGTCGGCCCGCGGCGGGCGACGGAGAAGATCATGAAGAGGCGAGAAGATGAATGGGGCGCGCGAACGATCGGGGCTGCTCTTTTTTCGGTCCTCCTCGCGCTGGCTGTTCCATCGATGACCGGTTGCGGGGGAGAGAAGGACGGCCCGAATCCGTCCGGAACGCTGGAGGCGACCGAGATCGATCTCGCCCCCACGATGGCGGGGAAGGTGCTCGACGTCCGCGCGGATCTCGGGGACCGGGTCGCCGCGGGGGACACCCTCGTCGTGCTCGACACGGAGATCCTCGCTCTCCAGCGCGCGCAGGCGGAGGCGAACCGGCAGAGCCTCACGGCGCAGCGGGGCGCGGCGGAGGAGGACCGGAAGCAGGCGACGCGCGCCCTTGCGCTCGCCGAGACGACGCTCGGGCGGCTCCGCTCGCTGCTCGCCGAGGGGAGCGCGACCGGGCAGCAGGTGGACGACGCGGAGGCGAAGCGCGATCAGATTGCGAGCCAGCAGGCCGCGGCCCGCCACCGCGTCGAGTATTTCCACGCGGAGACCCGGAAGCTCGACGCCGTCCTCGCCGTTTTCGACCGTCAGATTCGCGACGGCTTTCTCGTCTCCCCCTCGGACGGGGTCGTTCTCGTTCGTTCGGTCGAGCCGGGAGAAACCGCGCTGCCGAACCGCTCCGTTCTCCGAATCGCCGATCTCTCGCGCCTCGAGCTCCGCGTGTACCTCGAGGAAGGGGATCTCGACCGCGTGCGGATCGGAGAGAAGCTCCCCGTTCTCGTCGATGCGCTCGAGGGGAGAGAGCTCGCGGGCACGGTGGTCTGGGTGAGCCCCGAGGCGGAGTTCACGCCGAAGAACGTTCAGACTCGGGATGCCCGCGCGCAGCTCGTCTACGCGGTCAAGCTGCGCGTGGAGAACCTGGAAGGGGCCTTGGGCATCGGCATGCCCGCGGAGGTGAGGCTCGTGCGCTAGCCGGATGTCCGGCGGCGAGGAGAACCGATCGATGAAAGACGGCGGCGTCCCCATCCGCGTCGAGAACCTCCGAAAGTCGTACGGGGAGACGATTGCGCTCGCGGGGGTCTCCCTCGAAGTGCGGAGGGGAGAGATGGTCGGCCTGATCGGGCCGGACGGCGCGGGGAAGACGACGCTGATGCGGATCCTCTGCGGCCTTCTCGTCCCGGACGCGGGCGGGGCCGCTGTGATGGGCCTCGATTGCGCGCGGGAAGAGCGGATGGTGAAGGAGCACATCGGCTACATGCCGCAGCGCTTCAGCCTCTACCCGGACCTCAGTGTCGGCGAGAACATCCGGTTCTTCGCCGACCTCTTCGGGGTCGGCGCGGTCGAACGGAAGGCGCGGGAGGAGAGGCTGATGGAGTTCAGCGGTCTCGGCCTGTTCCGGAAGCGCCGGGCGGGGCATCTTTCCGGCGGCATGAAGCAGAAGCTCGCCCTCTGCTGCACGCTGATCCACACGCCTGACGTGCTCGTGCTCGACGAGCCGACCACCGGCGTCGACGTGGTGAGCCGGGCCGAGTTCTGGAACATCCTCGAGGGGCTCGCGGGGGAGGGGATGGCGCTTCTGGTGAGCACGCCGTACATGGACGAGGCCGCGCGTTTCCCGCGCATCGTTCTGATGCACCGCGGACACGTGATCGCCGAGGGGCCTCCGGCGGAGGTGGCGCGCCGCGGCGGGCGGAGGCTCCTGGAGATCCGGGGGCCCGAAACGGTGCGCGCCTGGCGGCTTCTCCGGGAAAAAGCCGCGGAGGGGAGCGGGGCGCTCCGCTTCGGCGATCGGGTCCACGTGACCCACGAGACGGACGAGGAGGAGTCGGCCGTCCGGCGCGCGCTCTCCGGCCTCGACGTGAGGGTCGAGCGCGCATCGCCGAGCATCGAAGACACGTTCGTCGCCCTCATGGGAGAGAGGGAAAGGGGGGCGCAATGAGCGGAACGGGAAACGGAAGGGACGCGCCCTCGGGGAAGTCGGCGAGCCCCCTTCCGGAAGGCCGCGCGCTCGTCGCCCGCGATCTGACGCGCCGGTTCGGCGCGTTCACCGCGGTCGACGGGATCTCCCTCGATGTGGGGCGCGGGGAGATCTTCGGCTTCCTCGGCGCGAACGGCGCAGGGAAGACGACTGCGATTCGGATGTTCTGCGGGCTGCTCGAGCCGACCGGCGGGGAAGCCTGGGTCGACGGCCTCTCGATCGCGACGGACGCGGAGAAGATCAAGCGCCGGATCGGCTACATGAGCCAGAAGTTCAGCCTGTACGACGATCTCACCGTGGACGAGAACATCCGTTTCAGCGGCGGCATCTACGGAATGTGCCGGAAAGCGGTCGCGGAGCGGGCTTCATTCCTCTTCGATCGTCTCGGGCTCGGCGTTTCGAGGCGGCGCCTCACCGGTTCCCTCCCCCTCGGGTTCAAGCAGCGACTCGCCCTCGGGTCCGCGGCCCTCCATTCGCCGCGCGTCCTCTTCCTCGACGAGCCGACCGGCGGGGTCGATCCGGTCGCGCGCCGCGAGTTCTGGGATCTGATCTACGAGATGGCCGACGGAGGGACCACGGTCTTCGTCACCACGCACTACATGGACGAGGCGGAGTACTGCGGCCGGGTCTCGATCATGGTGGAGGGAAGGATCGCCGCGCTCGGCTCCCCGAAGGAGCTCAAGGAGCGGGCGGGCGCCTCCACGATGGAGGAGGTCTTTCTCGAGGTGGTGCGGTCGTGAGGCGGGCCCTCTCCATCGCGCGCAAGGAGACGAACCACATCCTCCGCGATCCTCGGAGCCTGGCGGTGGCCCACGTGAAGGCCATCGCCACGCACCCCCGCAACCGGTACGCGATCAGCACCGAGCACCGCCACCTCCCCCCACGCCAGACACGCAGAGG
>JBDRFQ010000210.1:0-10676 GCA_043818685.1 Candidatus Eiseniibacteriota bacterium | reverse complement strand
GGGGATGCTGAACGAGATGACCGGCCGGTCCGGATCGAAGATCCGCTCCCGCATCCTCTTCCTCGCGACGAACCGGCAGGCGCTGCTCGCCTGCCGCCAGGGAGGGGAGCTGTACTGTCTCGAGAGGGACCGGGCCGCGGTCTGCACGGTCTGCGGGGAATCCCACACCGTGATGACGGCGGGCGAGCCGTATCGCTGCGTGATCTTCGCCACCGAACCGCTCTCCGGAGAGGAATGGGCCGAGGTTCCCGAGGAGAGCGTCGCCCTCGTCGACCCGGACCTCGGGATGACCACGACCGCGATCGCCCTCTGAGGTCCCCCGGGCCGGAATCGCCGGTTGACCTTGCCCGGCCCCGGTGCCATCATCCCCGGGCGTTAGCGGCCCGGCGCGCCCCGCGGCGCGGCGGGTCGGGAGACAGGGAACACGCGGGCCCGAGCGCATCGGGCCGTTCCGAGAGAAAGGACGCTCGAACATCATGAAAGAGTGCGAATGGTGCGGGGACGACTTCCGAGGAGAGGGAGTCCGGCTCGGCGATCACTGCTTCTGCTCCGATGGGTGCCGTGAGGATTACCGGAAGGACGTCATCGGGGACGAGAAGCCCGAGGAGGCGGAGGCGGGCGAGCCGCGCTCCGAGAGCGAGGTCGGCTGACGGGCGCCCCCAGCCTTGATCTTGCACGCGTTTTCGCCGCGAGCTGCGGAGCCGAGATGAGGACGGGACGGACCGCGAACCGGGCTCCCTTCTCCCGCGTGCCCTCCAGGGGCCGGGTGCCCGGGATCGCGGTTCTCTTCTCGCTCGGGGCGCTCTTCGCCCTCTCCTGCTCCATGCCCTCGCCGGAGCGCGAGAAGCCGAACATCTTTCTCATCACGATCGAGTCGCTCAGGGCGGACCACGTCGGGTGCTACGGCTACGCGAAGCCGACCACTCCCAACATCGATCGTCTCGCCGCGGAGGGAACGCGCTGCACCGGCGCCTACGCGGTGACGAGCTGGACCCTCACCTCTCACGCGACGCTCTTCACGGGCCTCTATCCGTCCGCGCATCGAGTAGTCGCGCCGCGCGACGCTCTCGCGGAGAGCCACCTCACGCTCGCCGAGGCGCTCCGCGACTCCGGCTACCAGTGCGCCGGCTTCGTGAGCGGGCCGTTCCTGACGACCCCCTACAATCTCCATCAGGGGTTCGAGATCTACGACCAGAGCCCGTCCTCGATCACGCAGGACGCGGCACACTCGGACGTCACCAATCCGGAGATGGAGGAGGATCTCGTTCGCTTTCTCGAGGAACAGAAGGATGCGGACCGCCCCTTCTTCCTGTTCGCCTACTTCTGGGACGTTCATTACGACTTCCTCCCCCCGGCGCCCTACGACACTCTCTTCGTTCCCGAAGGGGCCCGGCCGTTCGACGTCGGCGATTTCGAGGGGAACCCGCGCATTCACCCGAACATGGATCCCGTCGATCTCGCCTACTTGATCTCCCAGTACGACGGGGAGATCCGATGCACGGACGATCTTCTGGGCAGGCTGTGGGACAGGCTCCGGGATCTCGGCCTCTGGGAGAACACGATCGTCGTTCTGACGGCCGACCACGGCGAGGAGTTCTTCGAACACGGCACGAAGGGGCACAAGAACAACCTGTTCGTCGAGTCGGTTCGCGTTCCGCTCGTGATCAAATGGGCCGATGGAAGGGGCCCGGCGGTGGACAGCCGCCTCACGGGGCTCATCGATCTCTTCACGACGCTGGCCGGGGCGGCGGGTTCTCCCGCCCGAACGGCGGACAGCCGGGACCTCGCGGGCGAGGCGCGCGGCGGGACCGAGCCCTTCTTCCAGGAGCTCGTCACGTCGCTTTACGGCCGGGGGCCTTCGGGAAGGATGGAGAAGCGAAGCGAGCAGTGGTGGGCCGTGCACCGGGGACGCTACCGGCTCCTCTCAGTCCCGGATCGCGGCCTGAACATGATCTACGACGTCGAGGCCGATCGGCGCGAGGAGCGCCCCCTCGGCGTCGAGCAATCCGAACTCGTCGAGGAGTACCTCCTCCTCTTCTCCCCGTGGCACGCGCGCATGCGGTCGATCGCATCGGGGCACGAAGATCCGGGTAGGGTTCACCTCACCCCGGAGGAGGTCGAGCGGCTCCGCGCCCTCGGGTACATCGAGAAGTAGGCCGCTCCCGGGGAGGGCCCGTTCGGCGCCCGACGAAGAAACGCCCGGCGGCACGGCCTGAACCATGCAGCGCCGGGCGCGCGATGGAGGCCGGGGGCTCGGCCCCCGGTTCGGACTACGAAAGGTATGCCCGCAGCAGCTCGCCGCGCGGACCGCTGGCGAGCTTCTCGAGCGCCTTCTTCTTGATCTGGCGGACCCTCTCGCGCGAGAGGTTCATGAGCGAGCCGATCTCCTCCAGGTTGAAGGACCGATCCGTATCGATGCCGAAGTAGAGCCGCACGACCTCGGCCTCGCGCTCGGCCAGGCTGGCGATCATTTCGCGCACGTGCTCCCGCATGTGTCCCTCGACCAGATCGGTGTCGGGCGGTACGGCGTTCTCGTCGGCCACGTAGTCGCCGAGGCTGTTCTCTCCGTCGAAGTCCTCCGGACCCTCGAGCGAAAGGAACCGGCTGCTGATTCCCATCAGGTTGTACACGTCGTACTCGGGAAGCCCGAGGACCTCCGCGAGCTCAGCGACCGTTGGCTCCTGGTGGAACGTCTTCCAGTAGTTGTTCATGTACTTCGACATCTTGTGCAGCAGGATCTCTTTGTTCATCGGGAGCCGGATCGCGTGGGAGTTCTCGATCACGGCCTGCTGCATGCGCTGCTTGATCCACCAAACCGCGTAGGTCGTGAACTTGAAGTTGCGGGTCTCGTCGAACTTCTTTACCGCCTTGATGAGACCGATGTTCCCCTCGTTGACCAGGTCGGAGAGGGGAAGGCCGCGGTTCATGTACTTCTTCGCCACGTAAACCACGAAGCGGAGGTGGGAGAGGACGAGCGCGTGCGTCGCCTCCTCGTCCCCCTCGCGCGCGCGCCGGGCGAGATCACCCTTCTCCGACTCCGGGACCGTCGGGATTTTCTGAATCTCCTTCAGGTAAAGCGTCATCGCCTTGTCTTCCTGCGCCGGAGAGAATCTGCTCGTGTAGTCCATTCTCGATTCACGCTCCGTTCTTTATTCGAGTCGCCGCTCGCGCGGCAGGGGTCGTTCCCTCGCTCTCGGCTCTATCTTATGAGTTTCCGGCGCCCCCTCCGAGAGGGGAGGAGCCGGCCTCGTCCGGGACCGTCTCCGTCTGCGGAGACGCCTCCCGGTTCGGGCTCCATGCGACATCCGCGTGAAGGCCGCGCACGAGCGAGGGCTTCGCGATCTCCCGCTCCCTCTTGCACTCCGCACACGCTTCCTTCGGTTTCGGCTGGGCGCACTCCTTGCAGCTCTCGAGATAGAGAAGCGATTTCTCCAGCTCCGACTCGAGGCCCCTGAGCGTCTCGATCGTCTCGCGGACCCCGCCCAGCTTCTCCCGGTACAGCTCGCGGACATGGCCCATCGCCTCGCACCCGACCTCGATCCGGTTTACCAGACCGATCAGGTCCCGGATCTGCGTGAGCGACAGGCCGAACTTCTGGAGCTGGGAGATCCAGGCCATGCGCTCGAGAGCGCGCTCGTCGAAGAGCCGATAGCGCCCGGCGGTCCTGCCGGCGCTACGAATGAGCCCCATCTGCTCGTAGATGTGGATTGCCCGAACCGTCTTTCCCGTCGCCCGTGCCAGATCTCCGACTTTGAGCATGCGGTCCATTTTCAGCTCTCCTGAACCCTAACCCTATCGTTAAGGTGAGACTATGGTACCATCGGCAGGAACCCCAGTCAACTGAATTCGGACCGATCCGGGTCTTTTTTTCTCGGTGGCCTATTGGGACGGCATCGCAAACGATATCAATAAGTTATCCCGCCCGGGACGCATGGGGAGGGTGGAAACGGCAGGTGCCCGGCTACCGAAACTCCCGGAGATGGCTCGGATACCTCTCCGCGACGAAGGCCTGGAGCGGGTGGTCGTGGGCGATCCAGAAAACGTTCCTTCGCTCCCTCCCCGGGCGGAACGAGGGGGGGAACCCATCGAGGAGCTCGGCCGCCGGGGTCTCCCTTCCGGCAAGACGGTCCCCCATGAAGAGAGAGAAGTAGATCGTGTTCAGCTCTCGCGGATCGGCGGGGGAAGAGCGCCTCAGGAAATCGCGCGCGTAGAGATCCCGGAAGGAGCGCGCGGACGGCTCGAGGGGGGCGAGGACGCGGATCTCCCCCTCCCTCCCCACGGCGCCGACAACCTCCCGGGCGGCGAGCTCCCCCCGCGCGTCCTCCCCATCCCCCTTGACGAGGACGAAGTCGGCGTCCCGCGCCACGGCGCTCCGCTCGAGCGTGAAGTAGAAACGGGGCCACCCGCAGCGCGCGTTGTAGCTGTTGAGCGCCGCGAAGTAGAAGAGGTCCTCGAACCGCTCGAACGCTCTCGCGTCCTCCTCGGACCACTGGGGAAGGTCGAGGTCGTACACGACCGCCGGGCTGAAGTGCCAGGCGAGGGCGAGCGCCTCGTTCCGATCGAAGCCGGAGAGCGCGAGGCTCCTCGTGAAGCGCCAGCGGTTGATGTCGAGCCTTCCGTCCGGCATCCGCATCGGCCCTTTCTCGGGGTCCGCCCGCACCATCGTCTCCTCGATCCCCGTCGGGTCGAGCGCCGCCGCAAGCCGGTAGGGACAGAAGACGGCCCCGCGCGTCAAGGCGAGGTACTGCCCGATCGAGACGAAGGCGGCCGCCGCGAGGAGAAGGCCGCGGAGCCTGGGGCGGCGGACCCTCTGGAGGGCGCCGAGAACGAGAAGAACCGCGGGCACCGCGACGGGGGCCGCGTGTCGCGGTTCCTTCACCGCTTGAAACATGAAAAGAACGAGCGGGAGGAGGAGCCAGAGGGCGAGAACGCGGAACCGCTCCCCCGGGGAACCAGCCGGCCCCGCGAAGAGCCTCCTCGCGAGAACGGCCGGCGCCGCGAGGAAGACCGAGAGGAGGCCGAGCCCGGTTCGCGCCGTCTCCGCGAACGGATAGACGATCGAGCCAATGGAGAGGAGATCGGGCGGGCCGATCAGGCGCATGATCGGAATCCTGGTGTTCCCGAGCGAGGCGTAGTACGCGAACGAATCGGGGAAGAAGATCCGGATCCCGCCGAAGACGGCGAGGGGAGGGAGAAGGAAGACCGCCGCGAGACGGGCCGCCCGCCGGATGTCGCGCGTGCGGATCGCGCCCGCCCCCTCGATCACGAAAGGGCCGGCGAAGAAGACGAGAAACGTCATCTTCACGAGAAGACCGGCGGCGAGAAGGAGCGCGAAGAGAACCGCCGGGCCGCCCTTCCGAAGCCGATCCGTTCGGAACCAGAGAACGTAGCCGACCGCCACCAGCGCGGTCAGCGTGAGCTCGACGTAGAGCTCCCGCGAGAGGCCGACGAGGAGAGGGGAGCCGAGAACGAGAAGGACAGGGAGCGCGGCGGGAAGGCGGATCTCGAGGGCGCGCGCGAGCGCGGTCACCGACGCCGCAAGGAGAAGCGCCGCGAGGAGGTTGACGCCGAGCGCCGCCGGGATCGTCTTCCCTCCGAGAAGGAGGAAGGGAGCGACGAGATAGGGGAACGCGGAGGCCACCTCGAAACCCCGCGCCCCCCCCCCGCTCCCGTCGAGAAGGGAGAGGGCGAAGGAGTAGTACTGCTCGGGGTCCATCCAGGAGAAGCAGTCTCTCGACGCGACGTCGCGCGCGAAATCGACCGCGTACGCGGCGAGAAAGAGGGCGAGGGCGACGGCTCCCGCCCGGACCAGCTGCCGATTGCCGGTCAAATCTCCCTGCCCCCCCGGCGGCGGAGCCGGAACGGGTCCGGAGGCCGCCCCTCCCCGCGAGGGGCTCCGTCTGCGTAAAGGAACGGCGGAGAGCCCCGGCGAGCGAGCGGGGCTCTCATCCCCGCCGGCGAATCGCTACTTCGTTTCCTCGCGCGCCTCCTCCGCCGCCTGATCCGCTCTCAGCATCCGGCTGAAGTAGAAGGGCGAGATCCGGACCCAGCTTCCCTCCTCCGGGACGCCGGGAAAGATCACGCGGATGAACCCCTCGGGGCGGAACATGAGGCCCTTGAGGTCCTCCGGATACCCCTTCACCTCCGCCCCGTAAAGGAAGACGCCGAGGGAATCGAGGTGCCCGAGGCCCTTCTTGAGCCCTTCGAGCTCGACCCGGGCCCCCTCGCGCTGGAGGCTGTCCGTCACGTTCTCGAGCTGCTCCTCGGCGAAGCGAACCTGTTCGGCGAGACGGCTTCTCGCCTCCAGCTTGAGAAGCGCCATCGTGGAATCGACGGGCAGAGCGGGATCGACCGTGAACATCGAGCTGAACCGCTCGTACCCGTAGTAGAACTTGCGGAACTTGACGTCGATCCCGTCGAAGAGCGAAAGGAACTTCGCCGAGGGAACGAAGACCTGGAGGTTGATCACGGCGTCGATCTCCTGGTCCGCCTTGTTCTGGCACGCGTATTCCAGCGACTCGAACGAGCGGGGGATCAGCCAGTCGATCTTCTCGCGGAAGCTCATGAGCGTGTCCGGCAGCACCGCGGTCCCCTCCCCCTTCTTCTCTCCCTTCTTCCCGCAACCGGGCAGGACGAAAAGCAGGAGTGCGAGGCACAGCGCGGCGGTCCGGAGAGCGTTTGGTCGGATTCCCATGATCCTGCTTGCTCCTCTCTCTGGTTGCGCGGCCGGGCCGGCGCCTACACCTTTTCCGAAATCGATTTCGCCTGAAGGAAGAGGAGCAGGTAGTCCCGCCCGCCCGCCTTCGAGTCGGTCCCCGACATGTTGAACCCGCCGAACGGATGAACGCCGACGAGCGCCCCGGTGCACTTCCGGTTGATGTAGAGGTTCCCCACGTGGAACTCCTCCTTCGCCCGGTCGATCTTGGCGCGGTTCTTCGTGTAGACGGATCCGGTGAGGCCGTACTCGGTGTCGTTGGCGATGCGGAGCGCGTCGTCGTAGTCCTTCGCGCGGATGACCGCCAGTACGGGCCCGAAGATCTCCTCCTGCGCGATCACCGCGCGAGGCGGGACATCGGCGATCACCGTCGGTTCGATGAAGTACCCTTCGTTCCCGACCCGGTTCCCGCCGTGCACGAGCCTCCCCTCGCCCTTCCCCTTCTCGACGTACGAGAGGATCGTCTTCATCGCCTTCTCGTTCACCACCGGGCCCATCCCGTTCGAGAAGTCGCGCGGGTCGCCGACCTTGATCTTCCGGACGATCGGGAGGAGCTTCTCGAGGAACGCGTCGTAAACGTCCGCCGCGACGATCGCCCGCGAGCAGGCGGAGCACTTCTGCCCCTGGAGCCCGAAGGCGGAGGCGGAGACGGCGACCGCGGCCGCATCGAGGTCCGCCTCCGAGTCGACGACGATCGCGTCCTTCCCTCCCATCTCGGCGACAACCCGCTTGACCCAGATCTGGCCGGGGCCCGCCTTCCCCGCCTTCTCGATGATCCCGAGGCCGACCTCCTTCGAGCCGGTGAACGAGATGAACCGCGTGCGCGGATGGCGCACGAGGTAGTCGCCGCCGACCGCGCCCGGCCCGGTGATGAAGTTGAGGACGCCGTCCGGAACGCCCGCGTCCCGCATGAGGTCGTTGAAGAGGGCGCCGATCGCGGGGGTGTCGCTCGAGGGCTTCAGAACGACCGTGTTCCCCGCGGCGATCGCGGCGGAGGCCATCCCGCAGAGGATCGCGAGCGGGAAGTTCCAGGGAGGGATGACGACGCCGACCCCGAGAGGGATGTAGCGGAGCTCCGGCTTCTCGCCCGGATACGAGGTCACCGGCTGCTCGCCGCCGTAGCGGAGCGCCTCGCGCCCGTAGAACTCGAGGAAGTCGATCGCCTCGGCGGTGTCGCCGTCCGCCTCGGGCCAGGTCTTCCCCGCCTCGATCACCATGCTCGCGTTGTGGAGGAAGCGGCGCTCGCGCATCCCGTCCGCGGCGCGGAAGAGAAGCTCGGCGCGCTCCTTCGCGCTCACGCGCTTCCAGGTCTCGAACGCCTTCTCCGCGGCCCGAAGCGCCTTCTCGGCGTCCTCGTTCCCCGCCTTGGGGAAGATCCCGACGATCTCGGTCGGCTTCGCGGGGTTCCAGGACTCGAACGTCTCCTTGAAGCGCACCGGCTTGCCGCCGATGAAGCAGTCGTACTTCTTCCCCAAGGTCGAGGAGAACTCCCGGATCGCCTCCTCCATCTTCTTCTTGCTCTCCTCGCGGGAGAAGTCGGTCAAAGGCTCGTTCCGAAACTCGCCACGCATGCGCTGCTCCTCTAGGGGACCTGGGCCGGTCCCACGGCAGGGGGGTCTTGTTTCCGCCTCGTCGCGTTCGGGGGAGAGCCTATCACGGGGGTCACGGGGACTCAAGGATCGGCGTTGACGCTTGCGCCTCCGCGACTTATACTCGGCGACCGGGAGCGTCTCCCTCACGATTCGAGGCCCACATGTTCTCTCGCGCCCACGACTCTTCCGGCGGCTCTTCGACCGATGACCTCGCTGCACGCATCGACTGGCTCGGACACTCCTCGTTCCGCGTTCGAGGGTCGCGGACGGTCTACATCGATCCGTGGAGGATCGGGAAGGGGCCGCACGCGGCGCCGGACCTCGTTCTCATCACGCATCCGCACGCGGATCATTGCTCGCCCTCGGACCTGGCGCGGCTCCCCGGAATCGAGGACGCAGAGATCGTGACGGTGGCGGACGCGTCGAGGAAGCTCTCGCGCTCCTGCCGGGTGATCGAGCCGGGGGACCGGATCACCGTGCGCGGCCTCAACGTCACCGCCTTGCCCGCGTACAACATCGGGAAGCCGCACCACCCGAGGTCGAACCGGTGGGTCGGGTTTCTCGTCGAGATGGACGGCCGGACGATCTACCACGCGGGGACACCGACCGGATCCCCGAGATGAAGGGGCTCGCCTGCGACGTCGCCCTTCTTCCCGTGAGCGGCGTCTACGTGATGACCGCTGAGGAAGCGGCGCTCGCCGCGGGCGATCTCACGGCGGGGCTCGCAATCCCGATGCACCACGGCTCCATCGCCGGCGGCCCCTCCGACGCGAAGCGCTTCGCCGATCTCTGCCCGATCCCGGCGGTCGTTCTCGAGACCGCCTCCAGGGGGTCCTTCCATGGGTAACACGCTCGGGCATCTCTTCCGCGTGACGACGTGGGGGGAGTCGCACGGGGGCGGGGTGGGCGTCGTCGTCGACGGCTGCCCTCCCCTTCTCGAGATCGACGAGCAGGAGATCCAGGCGGAGCTGGACCGCAGGCGCCCCGGGCAGAGCCGGCTCGCCTCGCAGAGGAAGGAGAGGGACCGCGTGCGGGTCTACTCGGGCGTGTTCGACGGGAAGACGCTCGGCACCCCGATCCTCCTCCTCGTGCAGAACGAGGACGCGCGTCCGGCGGACTACGAGGACTTCCGGGATGTCTATCGCCCCTCGCACGCGGACTTCACGTATGAAGCGAAGTACGGGATTCGCGACTGGCAGGGGGGCGGGCGAGCGAGCGCGCGGGAGACGGTGGGGCGGGTCGCGGCCGGGGTGATCGCCCGGAAGGTGCTCGCCAAGGAGTGCGAGGCGGAGATCGTCGCCTATGTGCGCTCGCTCCACAGCCTAGATGCAAAGATCGATCCGGAGCGGGTCCGGAGCGGGGAGGTCGAGAAGAGCCCGGTGCGCTGCCCCGATCCGGAGGCGAGCCGGAAGATGGCGGAGATGATCCGGAAGGCGAAGAAGGCGGGGGACTCGCTCGGGGGGGTCGTCGAGTGCATCGCGCGGAGGGTCCCCGCGGGGCTTGGCGAGCCGGTCTTCGACAAGCTGGACGCGGATCTCGCCAAGGCGTTCCTCTCGATCCCCGCGACGAAGGGGTTCGAGATCGGGTCCGGGTTCGCGGGGACGAGGCTCAAGGGCTCGGAGCACAACGATCCGTTCGAGATGCGGGAGGGCCGGGTCCGGACGGCGACGAACCGCTCCGGCGGGGTTCAAGGGGGGATCTCCAACGGCGAGACGATCGTCGCCCGGATCGCCTTCAAGCCGACCGCGACGATCGCGAAGATGCAGAAGACCGTCTCACGCGAGGGGAAGATCACCCGGATCCGGCCGCGCGGGCGCCACGATCCGTGCGTTCTTCCGCGCGCGGTCCCCATCGTCGAGGCGATGATGGCCCTCGTCCTCGCCGACCATCTCTTGAGACAAAAGGCGATCCGCGGGCGGTAGCGCCCGGCAGTCGTCGAACGGCGGGGCCCTGCTTCGCGCCGCATGCGCGAAGGAGCTTCCTCGCTACCCGAAGGCCCTTGAACGGCGGGTCCTGCCGGCCACAGCCCGCTCGGGCGCCGGCCAGTCGCGCCTTCGCACTTGGTGGCCGCGCCCTTCGCGGGCGCCCGTGGCCGCCACCCGCCATGGCTGGGTACCCAAAGGGGTGCACCTCTTGAGTGGGAGACCATAGCGACACGGAAGAAGGTATCTGGTACCGATACACCCAGGCCGGGCATCACCGGGAATGAGGTAACTGGTACCGACAAAGAGCGCAGAGGATCCCTGCAGGTCTACCGGAACAAGCTCTTCACCGAGCCCCAGCTCGTCGGCTCCGTCGCCGTCACGTCCCCGATCTGGATCCGCGCGAGGATCTCGCCGATGTTGGTGAAGTCATGGGTTATGAACGAG
>JBDRFQ010000209.1:0-2900 GCA_043818685.1 Candidatus Eiseniibacteriota bacterium | reverse complement strand
TCAAGGGGTCCACCCCCATCGCCGCCGTGGTCCTCTGGATCACCCGCGACAACGGCCAAACCTGGAAGATCTACGGCAGGGATCCGGACCTCCAGTCCCCCATCCGCTTCGTCGCCGAGGAAGACGGCGATTACGGGTTCTACATCATCGCCGCCACGACCTCCTGGGTCTCTTCTCGCCCGGATCCCCGACCGGGGACGCCCCCGGATAGAACCACACGCATCGACACCACCCTCCCGGTGGTCCACCTGCACACCCCGCAGGGCGGCGAAGCGATGCCCGCCGGGACGTCGTTCGGGATCCGGTGGACCGCGCAGGACGCCTACCTGGAGGAAACCCCCATCTCGCTGTTCCTCTCCGGAGACGACGGCAAGTCCTGGAAGCCCCTCGCCACGAACCTCCCGAACACCGGGGCCTTCGATTGGGTTGTCCCGCCGATCGAGGGAAACCAGTTCCGGCTCCGGGTCGAAGCTCGGGACACGTGTGGGAACATGGCCTCCGACATGAGTCCATACCCGTTCAGCGTCGACAACACCTCCCTGACGCTCGAGATCACCGGGATCAGGGGGGTCGCCGGGGGCACGCCCCAACCCCAGGAGGTGCACGAGGAGGCCCCGCCGAGCGCCCCGCCCGTCCCTCGCGACATCCGGGAAGCCCGCCGGCTCTACGAGAAAGGGACCTTCCTCCGGGCGCAGGGCCGGCTGGAAGAGGCCGCCGCCGCCTTCCGCGAGGCCGTGCGGAACGACCCACAGTGCGGTGACGCGCACAACGACCTCGGCTATGTCCTCTTCCACCTCAAGCAATACGCGGAGGCCCGCGATTCCTTCCAGAGCGCCCTCAGGCTCGCCCCGGGAGACCCGGAGATCCTCCTCAACCTGGCGGTTGCGTGCTTCCGTACGAACGACACGGCCGCCGCCGTGGACGCCCTCGCGGAATGCCTCCGCGCCACCACGGCGTCCTCCCCCCTGGCGGCCCGCGCCGCCGACATCCTCTGGTCGGCCTCGCTCGCCGCCGAGGAACGCGGCGACATCGAAACCGCACGGAAGGCCTGGACCCTCATCGCGGAGCTTGACAACCCGGACTCCCGGTGGGAAGGTCCCGCCCGCGACAAACTCCGAAAGCACCGCGGCTAAGTCACCCTGAGCTACGAAGGGCTCCGAATCTCGAAGGTCTTTTGAGATTTCAGGCGGCGGGTCGCAAGTCGCCTCACCGCCGGTGAAGAGGCCCAGAGGCGCAGCGCGCCCCACGACCCCGTGCCACTGAACTCGACCGCCACGAAACCGTACTGCGGCCTGACTCGCCTCTTCCTGCGAGAGGAAATCGGCGCGAGCCTCTTCCGCATCGAGCTCGACGTGCCCCACGATCTCTCCTCCGCGCGCCCCGGTCAGTTCGCGCTCCTGCGGGTGCGGGAAGGCATCGATCCCCTCCTGGGCCGCCCGATGGCCTTCCACTACGTCCGCAAGGTCCGACGCACATGGCGCGCATCCTTCATCGTCAACGTCGTCGGGCGGGGAACCCGCTTCCTCGTGGAGAACAGCCTGGGCGCTGAGATCGGCTTCCTCGGTCCCCTCGGGCAGCCTTTCTCCTCCCCCCGGACCTCGCGGGACGTGAACGTCCTCGTCGGAGGGGGCGTCGGCATCCCCCCGCTCCACTTCTTGGCTCGCCAGCTTCCGGCCTCCCGAAAGACCTACCGGCAGCGTTGGTACGCGGTGCTCGGAGCAGCAACACGGGAGAAACTCGCCTGCGTCAACGAGATCGCCGCCTGCGGCGTCACCGTCATCCCTTGCACCGATGACGGCTCGCGAGGATGCCGGACCTTCGTGACGACCCCTCTCGAGGACCTCCTGCGAAGCGAGCGGGGCGTCGGACGATCCGTGTACATCTACGCTTGCGGCCCCGAGCCCATGCTGCGGAAAGTCTCCGAGCTGGCCGCCGAGCACGGGGCCGAAGGGGAGATCTCGCTCGAACGGCGGCTCGCGTGCGGCGTCGGCGTCTGCCGGGCGTGCGTGTGCAAGATCGCCTCGGAAGGAGAAGGCGAACGAAACGCCCTCCTGTGCCGGGAGGGCCCCGTCTTCCCTCTAGGCCAAGTCCTCTTCCGGTAGACCTCCCGCTCGGGATCCGTGTAGAGTAGGCGCTCGAGCCGAGGAAGAAAACCGACAACATGATTGCCTGATTGGTTGCGGCCGAACCCCACTGGAGAGACTCGACACCATGAAACGCGAACTGCGAACGATCCTCAGCGAAGTCCGCCGAACCGTCCTGGCCATCGACGAGGACGGCGCCCGAGCCCTCATGTTCAAGATCCTCTCCGCTCCACGGATCTTCCTCGCCGGGCGAGGCAGGACCGGTTCGATGGTAGCCGCATTCGCCCAGCGACTCACCCAGATCGGCCTGTCCGTCCACTACGTCGGCGAACCCTCGTGCCCCCGCGTTCAGGAAGAGGAGCTCCTCCTCGCCTGCTCCGGCTCCGGGGAGACCCCCACGATCATCGCCATGGCCCAGGCCGCGCGGGATGAGGGCGCCACCGTGGCCGTGATCACCGCCCACCCGCGCTCCCCGGCCGCGAAGAAAGCCCACATGATCATCACCATCCCCGCGGAGAAGGGGAAGAAGTCCGAGCAACCCGCGCGCTCCCTCTTCGAGCAGTCCCTCCTCCTCTTCCTCGATGCCCTCGTCCTCATGATCGCGCGGGAGATCCGGATCTCCCCCGAGGAGTTCATGAGGCGCCACACGAACCTCGAGTAGGCCGCCTAGATTGAATGCCGGCAGGATGGGGGTCAGTACCGCAATAGCCTACCTGCACGGTCACGACCACGATCACGCATCACGGAACCTCACGCAAAGACGCCAAGGCGCAAAGCAAAGACCACACGGCACGTTCCTGTCGGGAACGGGAGCAG
>JBDRFQ010000208.1:0-6198 GCA_043818685.1 Candidatus Eiseniibacteriota bacterium | reverse complement strand
CCGCCGGATCGTCCGGAACTCGCGGATCGACTCGACCCAATCGCGAGAGAAGAGGATCCCCGTGTTGAAGACGAGCGAGCTCACGACGAACTGCTCGGAGAGGGGGAGCGCCATGAGGTGGTCTTCGGTCCAACCGTTCGGGTCGCCGCTCGTCTTCCTTCGCGAGAACTTCTCGGCGGCGATCTCTTTCTCATAGAGGTACATGACCGCCGTCGCGACGATCGACTCCCGGAATCCGACACGCCGCCCGATCCCCACCGCTCGATCGCCGGTCTCCCCGCGCCACTCCCTCCGGGCGCTCCCGGAGAGCCTCGTTCCGAAGCGCCGGTCGAGCCGCCGCACGAGGTCTTCGTATCTCTCGATCGCGACCCCCGCGTTGTCGCATCCGAGGTGAAAGGCGAGGTCGATCCGCCCGGGCTCCTCCTCCTCGATGAGATGCCTCTCCTCGCGGAAGAAGAGGGCGCCCCCCTCGGAGAGATACGTCACGAGAACTTCGATGTCCGACAGGCGCACCCGCCGTCCCTTCTCCTCCTGGTGGCCGTTGATCGCGGCGACCGCGTCCCGGACGAGCACGAGGAAGACGTCCTCCTTCTCGGCCGTGTCCCATTTGCGGTCCACGTAGCCGAAGTAGCGCTTCGGAAACACGCCGGAGGAGAGATAGCTCCTCATCTTGAAGACCTCGTATCCGACGACGGTCGTGAGAATCTCTTGATGGTTCAATGGAAAATCCCCGAGCCCCGCGCCGCGGAGATCGATCTTCTCCTTGAGGTTGGCGAGGATCTCGCGGCGGAGCACCTCTCCGACCGCGGCGGCATCGGCTCCGGCGAGAACGGCGATCTCCGCCGCCCCGCGCCCGATCCGCTCCTCGCAGGCGGCGAGAAGGGGGTCGCGCTCCGACCGGTCCGGCACGAAGCGGGAGATCGCGACGTCGAGATCGTCCGGAGGGTTCGTGGCGTCCTTGTCCGCGAGGGTTGGCCGAGGGAGCAGGGCGAGGAGGAGCGAGGAGAGGATCAGACCGGACCGGAGCGAGCGGAGAGAGACAAGCCTTCCGGTCGGAGGGGTCCGGCGCTTTCCCGGAATTCGGGAGGGGGTGTCCGTCGCCGTGTGTTTCATCCTGGATCGGGAAACGGCGTCGGTCGCCCCGGGTTCGAGGTGCCGCGCCTCCTGCCGGCCCGTCATTCCCCGCCGCCCCGAAGCATCGCGCGGATCTCCCCCTCGCGGTCCGCGGCGCGGAAGATCGCCGAGCCGGCCACGAGAAGCTCCGCGCCCGCACGCCGGACCCGGGGCGCCGTCCTCGAGCTGATCCCGCCGTCCACGGAGATCAGGTAGGAGAGGCCCTTCTCCTCCCGATGCCGCCTCGCTTCCTCGATCTTCGGGAGCACCTCCTCCCGAAAGCCCTGCCCGCCCGATCCGGGGCTCACGCTCATGATGAGGAGGTGGTTGAGGCCCTCCAGATAGGGGCGCACCGCGTCGAAGGGGGTTTCCGGGTTGAGCGCGAGCCCGGGGAGCGCCCCGCTCCGGCGGACCGCCTCGAGCGTCCCCCGCGCGTCCGCGCACGCCTCCACGTGAAACGAGATCCAGTGCGATCCCGCCTCGCGGAATGCGGGGACGAGGTGCGCGGGCTCGCGCACCATGAGGTGCGTGTCGAGGACGCACTCGGTGAGCTTCGCGATCGCGCGCACGATGATGGCCCCGAACGTGAGGTTCGGAACGAACTGCCCGTCCATCACGTCAAGATGGAGGATCCGCACCCCCGCCCTCTCCACGCTCCGGATCTCCTCCTCCAGCCGGGAGAAGTCCGCGGAGAGGAGCGAAGGGAGGACCTCGGCGACGCTCATGGCGAAACCACCGTGAGCTCGATTCCCGTTTCGCGATCGACCCGCTCGCCGGGGAGGGGGGCCTGCGCGAGCACCACGCCCCCCTTCATACCGCCCTCGACCCGATACGCGACGCGCGGCATCGAGAGCTGGAAGAGACGAAGGTGGCGGTTCACCTCGTCGAGCTCGCGTCCGGTGAGGTCGGGCATGAGGAAGCCGGTCGGCTCCGGGCCGAGGCTCACGAGGAGCCGGATCGGTTCCCCCGAGGCGGCGGGGACGCCCGCGGTCGGCGATGTCGCGATCACGAGATCCCTCTCGATCTCCTCGTGGGGGACATAGGCGTCCGCCTCGACGTGAAGCCCCTCGCGCGCGAGGAGGATGCGCGCCTGCCGTACCCTCTCCCCCGCGACCTCCGGCACCACGCCCCACTCGGGGCCCCTCGAGACGGTGACCGAGATCCTCCTCCCCTGCTTCACCCGCATCCCCGGCCCCGGAAGCTGCATGACGACGACTCCGGAGTCCGCCTCCGCGTCGAAAACCTCCCTCTCGAGGACGAGCTCGAGGTGTGCATCCTCGAGGACGCGGGCCGCCTCCACGTGGAGAAGGCCGGTCACGTCCGGGACGACCGTCACCTCTCCCTTGCGGACCACGAGGCCCATGACGACATCCATGAGGAGCATCCCCCCCGCGAAGGCGATCACCGCGAGAAGAAGGGCAATGAAGGTCACGCGCAGCCCGCGCATCAGTCGCGAACCCTCCGGAGCCGTGCGGCGAAGGCGCCGTCGCAGCCGTGCGTTTCGGCCAGAACGCGGACGGTTCCGTCCGGCGCGAGTGCCCCCTCGGGGAGAGCCGCCTCGGGGGGGACGACGCGAAACCGCCCGTCCTCCCGGAGAAAGCCGGCGACGACCTCCTCGTTCTCCTCCGGCTCGGTCGTACAGGTACTATAGAGGAGATGCCCCCCCGGCTCAACGGCCTCCGCCGCCGCCCGCAGGAGGCGGAGAGCGAGCGAGGCGAGGCGCCGGATGTCCTCCTCGCGGACGCGCCACCTGAGATCGGCGCGCCGCGCGAGGGTGCCGAGCCCGGTGCACGGCGCGTCGACGAGCACCAGGTCGAAACGCTCCTCACGGCGGAGGGGGAGAAGGAGCCCGTCCCCCACGGCCAGGCGGACGTTGTCGAGGCCGAGACGCTCCCGGTTCTCGCGAAGCCTCCCCATGCGCCAGAGCGAGCGGTCGATCCCTACGAGGAGGCCGTCCGGCGCGATCGATGCGGCGAGCGGAAGCGCCTTCCCTCCCGGGGCAGCGCAGCAATCGAGCACGCGCGCGCGCGGGGGAAGCGGGCCGGCGAGCGATCCGACGAGCGCCGCCCCCTCGTCCTGGACGAGGACGCGCCCCTCCCGGAAGGCCCGGAGCGCCGTCGGATCGCCCCCCTCGGGAAGGATCAGCACCGAGGGAGAGATCCGGCTCCGGCGCGTCTTCCGCCCCTCCTTCTCGATCTCGCGCGAGACGCGATCCAGATCCCCCTCGCGCACGACCCGGAGCGAGAGGGGAGGGGTCCGGTTCGCCTCCTTGAGACGCCGCGCGGCCCGGTCGACCCCGAGGCGCGAAACCCAGCGCGCCGCGAGCCATCCGGGGCACGACAGGGCCACGGAGAGATGCCCCGCCGGATCCTCCTCGAGCGAAGGGACCCCCTCCGGGATCCCCTCCCGGAGCACGTTTCGGAGCACCGCGTTCACGAGGCGCGCCGACGATTCCCCGCCGCTCTCCCGGGCGGCGCGCACCGTCTCGTTCACGGCGGCGTGGCTCGGCACGCTTGATAAATAAATAATTTGATACAGACCGATTCGGAGGAGATTGCGGGTTCGGAGATCGAGGTCGTAAGGGTTTCCCTTTTTCAAGACCCGTTCGAGGATCCAGTCGATCCGCCCGCGCATCTGGAGCGTGCCGCGGGCGATGCGGCGGGCGAGCGCCCGCTCCCTCGCGTCCCGGCCGGCGAGGAGGTCGCCTTTCCGGAGGGCGCGATCGAGGTGCGATCCCTCCTCGACCGCGACGAGCGCGGCGAGCGCGGCGCCGCGGGCGCGCGAGCGGGCCAACCTCAGCCCCCCCCCCGGAGGGGGCGCCCGACCGCGAAGCAGACCCCCGAGAGGAGCGCGCGATCCTCCATCCGCTTCCTCCCCGGGAGCTGCACCTCGGCGAGCCGCACCGCCCCCTCCCCCGCCCCGAGGACGAGCCCGCGCTTCGGGTCGGCGGCGAGGACCGTCCCCGGAGGACCCCCGCCCGGCGCGCAATGGGCGCGGTAGACGCGGAGAAGCCCGTGGATGCTCTCCGTCTCGGCGACCGGCCTCGGGTTCATCGCGCGGACGAGGTTCACGATCGAAGCGGCGCGGCGGCTCCAGTCGATCCGCGCCTCCTCCTTCCGCACCGGGGGCGCCTGCGTCGCCTCCGCATGGTTCTGCGGACGCCTCGGGCAGTCTCCCCGCTCGATCCGGTCGAGCGTTTCGACGAGGAGGCGGCCGCCCGCCTCCGCCAGGCGCGCGGAGAGCTCCCCCGCCGTCTCCTCGGGACCGATCGCGACCGGCTCCGAGAGGAGGATGTCCCCCCGTGTCGAGACCCTCGTCGATCTGCATCGTGGTGACGCCGGTCTCCGTCTCCCCCTCGAGGATCGCCCGTTCGATCGGCGCGGCCCCCCGGTAGCCCGGGAGGAGCGAGGCATGGAGGTTCACGCACCCACGGGGGGGGAGGCGGAGGAAGCCGGGTTTCAGGATGCGGCCGTACGCGACCACGGCGACGACGTCCGGCCCGAGGCGGGCGATCTCGCCCAGCGTCTCGGGCCCGGAGAGACGGGCCGGCTGCAGCAGGGGAGCGCCGAGAGCGAGGCCCCGCTCCTTCACGGGAGAGGGGAGGAGGCGCCTTCCTCTTCCCCGCGGGCGATCGGGCCGCGTGAGGACGCCGACGAGCGTGTGAAGGGGAGACCGGGCGATGCGATCCAGGCTCGGGAGGGCGAAGGCGGGGGTTCCCGCGAAGAGAACCTTCACTCCTTAACGACCTCTTCCGGCTGCAGAACCCCCTCGATCGCGCTCCGCACCACCTCGACCTTCACGTTCTCGGAGAGGCGAACGACCACGAGCTGCTCCTTTTCCTTGACGCCGATGATCGTGCCGATGAGCCCCCCCCTCGTCACCACGCGGTCTCCCTTCTTGAGGGCGCCGACCATCCTCTGCTTCTCCTTCTGCTTCTTGATCTGCGGCCCGAGAAAGAGAAACCACCAGATGACGAAGAGGCCGCCGAAGAGAATCAGCATCGACCAGCCGGGGGCCCCGCCCGAAGCGGATCCTCCGGAGGAGCCGAGCGCGAGGAGCCGCCACATACCCATCGTTTCCTCCTTGAGCCGGGATTCCCGCCGGCCGCCGGTCCGGTCCCTCCGGACCGGGCGCTCCGGGCGGCCCGGCAGACTTGCGGTGAGGCCATCTTCGCGGATTCGACCGCCGGGGGCAACAGGAAACGGGCGGCCGGGAGGTGGGACGGCCCTCGGTTTGTCCGTCGAATCTCCGGCCGATTCGCGCTATCATGCGAAGAGATACCGCCGATTGAACTCGAATCCCCCAAGAGGGCGAGAGGAGCCGATCCACATGAGAGGAAGAACCCGATTCGTCATCCCCGTTCTACTCCTTCCAGGCCTCCTTCTCTCCTGCCAGGGAGAGAAGAGCCGTTCCGCGGAGGAGACGACGCCTCCCCCGGCGGAAAGGCAGGCGCCCCCACCGCGGCAGGAAACCGCCGAGACCCCGGCCCCTCCCTCCGGGGGAAGAACGGAGATCGCCTCGATGCTCGGCATCGAACTCGCCGGCCTCGTGAGCGACCCGAGCGGGCTCGAGTACCTCGTGCGCCAGCCGGGGAAGGGCGAGACGCCGAAGGCGGTGGACCGGATCCGCGCGCACTACACCGGCTACTTGCTCGACGGGAAGAAGTTCGACTCGAGCGTCGACCGGGGCGCTCCCTTCGAAACCGAGATTGGCGTGGGCCGCGTGATCCGAGGATGGGACATCGCGTTCACGAACATGAAGGTCGGGGAGAAGAGGGTCCTCTTCATCCCGCCGAGCCTCGGCTACGGGCCGCGCGGCGCCGGCGGGGTCATCCCGCCGAACGCGGACCTCGTCTTCGACGTGGAGCTTCTCGAGATCGTGAAGTGACGGGGACGCCTGCGATTCCTGACACGTCCTACTCGACGACGAGGACGCGGGCGGTCGCTTCCCCGTCCGGCGTGTCGAGCCTGAGGAAGTAGACCCCGGGGGCGGAGGGCCCGCCCCACCCCCCCCAAACCCCACCCCCGAGGTAGGAGAGCGAGATAGTGCGGGGGCCCAACCGGAACCACCCTAACAGCCCCCCCC
>JBDRFQ010000207.1:0-21641 GCA_043818685.1 Candidatus Eiseniibacteriota bacterium | reverse complement strand
CGGAGCGCCTCCTCGCTTTCGGAGGGAGGGTGGACCTCGGTCAGGAGATCGGCGCGGAGAAGCTCGGCGAGCTTCCGGGCGTCACGCCGGTCGGTCTTGATCCGCTCGCCCGGCTTGCGCGGGGTGAGCGAGGGAGCGATGACCCGGCAGGGAACCCCCGCCGCCCGCAGCTGCCTCTGCAGCGCGTAGCCGGTCGGCCCGGCTTCGTAGCAGGCCAAGAGATCCCCTCCCGACTCCCGCACGAGACGGCGCCCCAGACGGCGTACCGCCGCCGTCTCGTTCGCCTCCTGCCACTCCACCGGCTCCCGATGGCCCGGAACAAGCAACGCCACCCGGATCGTCTTCTTGTGAACATCCATCCCGACGAAAGTGGTACTCGGATCGTACACGACCGGCTCCTCTCGTATGCGGCTCCGGCGCCGCAGGCGCGAACCCGCGATCGGACGTGGCGGTACCCCCGCCACCCGTCGAGGGATCCTCGAAGACCCATCGACCTTACGACCGCGAGCCGGTCGTGCCATACTGTCTAGGCACGAGACCGGAGCCAGTCATCTCTTTCGATAGCGGTGAGGGCCAATCTTCGTCCTCCAAGCGCCGGACCGAAACAGGCACGCGTCTCCCGTTTTCCCCTGATCCGACGTCGGTATCCCTGGAACCCGCCAGCGAAGGGTCTAGTCTGGGCGGCGGATGAAGTTCCTTGTCACACGTAGCGGGAGGTTGATGATGAAGACACGTCGGGCCGCCCTCGGTGTCCACGCACTCGCAGCGCTGCTCGTGGTGATCGGTTGCGCGAGCGGACCCTCGACCGAAGAGGTCGAATTGCGGAACATGGCGATCGTCCGGCAGGCGCACGCCGACCTGGCAGCAGGAAACGTCGACGCCTTCAAAGCAGCGATATCGCCAAACTACGTCCGCCACTGCCAGGCGATGCCCCCCGACCTCCAAGAACTCCGCGGGACGGAGCAGTTCTTCGCATTCATCGAAGAGTTCATGGTTGCAGTACCTGCCCACCAGGATTCGATCAGCAACATGATCGCCCAGGGCGACAAGGTCGCATACGTTTCCACCATCACAGGTACACAGACTGGCCCGATGGGTGATTTCCCCGCCAGCGGGAAGACCTTTACCCTGGTCCAACTCATCATTCAGCGACTGGAGAACGGGAAGTTGCTGAAACATGGGTGAGTTGGGATAACGTCGCGTTCCTGTCACAGCTGGGGTTCATGCCCTAGGCCGCGCTGGACGCTTGCATAATCCTGCTGCTACTCCTGAAGAGCCGTTCGCGTCGGCCCGGCGGATGAGTCCGGGCTCCCAGCCCATCCGCCCAAGCGGGACTAAGCGATCGCGAGGCGGGCGCGGGCGGCGGGGGCCGACGGGCCGAGCAGCAAGTTAGGCGAGCGGGGTCTACCTCACCAACGCCCCCCCATCCCCTCCGGTCCCACCCTCCCTTGACCGTTCGTTCCCCTTCCGCTACCCTCGTCCTTCGCGGAACAGGACGCCGAATCCCTTGTTGCGGCGCGCGTTGGGCGAGCGCGGGCTCCTTTCAATGTGCGGGGGTGCACCATGAGCATTGTGGTCCGGGGAAGCGGAATGACCGTGGAGGACGTGGTCCGCGTCGCGCGCGGCCGGGAGTCGATCGCTCTCGATCCGGAGGCGATCCGCAGGATCGAGCGGTGCCGCGAGATGCTCGAGGCCAAGATCAAGGCGCGCGAGATCATGTACGGCGTCAACACCGGGATCGGCGAGTTCTCCGAGGTCGTCCTCTCCGACGAGCAGACCGAGCTCTTTCAGCGCTACCTCATCTACAGCCACACCGCCGGATGGGGGGAGCCGTTCCCCGAGGAGATCGTGCGCGCCGCGATGCTCACCCGGATCAACGTCCACTGCCACGGGAACTCCGGCCAGCGCCCGATCATCACGCAAACCCTCGCCGAGATGCTGAACAAAGGGGTCACGCCGGTCGTCTGCCAAAAGGGCTCGGTCGGCGCGTGCGGCGACCTCTCACCGATGGGGCAGATGGCGCTCGTAGCGCTGGGCGAGGGCGAGGCGTTTTACAAAGGGAAGCGCATGCCCGGCAAGGAGGCGATGGAGACCGCCGGGATTCCGACGATCGTCTACGAGGCGCGTGACGGCCTCGCCACGATCAACGGATCGAACGTTACCCTCGGCATGGGCTGCCTTCTCATCGACGAGATCGACAGGTTCATCCGCACCGCGGAAATCGCGGCGGCGGTCACCCTCGAGGCGCTGATCGCGAACATGAAGCCGTACGACGAACGGCTCCACGTTCTCCGCGGCTTCCCGGGCGCGGCGGCGAGCGCCCGGAACATCATGAAGATCGTCGAGGGGAGCGCGTACCTCGCGAGCAAGAAGAAGAAGGTGCAGGACGCCTACTCGATGCGCTCCACCCCGCAGGTTCTCGGCGCGGTCAGGGACGCCCTCAAGTACGCGCGCGAGCAGTTCCTCATCGAGCTGAACGGCGTCGGCGACAACCCGATCTTCATCCCCGAGGACGACCTCGTCCTCACCGGCGCGAACTTCCAGGGGACGCCGATCTCGATGCCGCTCGACCTCCTCTCGATCGGCGTCACGACGGTCTCGGTGATGTCCGAGCGCCGCATGAACCGGCTCGTGAACCCCGCGCTCAGCGTCGGCCTCCCCCCCTTCCTCACGAAGGACCCCGGCATGATGTCCGGCCTCATGCTCTCGCAGTACACGGCGGGCGCCCTCATCTGCGAGCAGAGGATCCTCTCGCACCCCGCGGCGACCGGGTCGATCCCGGCGGCGGCCGACCAGGAGGACTTCGTCAGCATGGGGATGACCTCCGCGCAGAAGCTCCGGACGATCCTCGACAACGCGTACGGCGTCCTCGCGATCGAGTTGATCGCCGGGGCGCAGGCGCTCGATTTCCGCGGCTCTGAATCGGGGCCGGGGGTGAGCGCCGCGCACGAGACGATCCGGAGGCACGTCCCCCACCTCGACGAGGACCGCCCTCTCCACGAGGACAACAACCGGATGACCGGGGCGGTGCGGAGCGGCGAGCTCCTGGGCGCCGTCGAGAAGGCGGTCGGGAGGCTCGAGTCGTAGCACGGACCCGCGGGGCGCGCGGCCGGGCGAAAACTCAGGCCGGGCGGGCGCAGAAAAATCCGTGCTTTCCCTCCTGTCCTTTTCGTGTTATGATTGTTTCGGAAGAGAGGTGCGGCGCCTTCTCGGTTGGGTGCCCTACGTTAGAAGTTCCATGAGTCCTTCCTGTAGCGCTTCCCCCGATCTTCATCAGGTGTCTGGGCGTCCTCTCGTGTCCTGTCGTCTCGGCTGCGACGCCGCGGCGGCGTGCTATTCCCCTGACGTTCCATCGCACGCGAGGACGTCGACTCAACAGGAGAGAACATGACGAAGATCTACGTCGGCAACCTTCCCTTCACCGCCACGGAGGACGAGGTGCGCTCGCTCTTCGAGAAGCACGGGACCGTTCATTCCGTCAACCTGATCACCGATCGCTACACCGGCCAGCCGCGCGGCTTCTGCTTCGTGGAGATGGACGAAAACACGGCGCAGGCGGCGATTAGCGCCATCAACGGCATGGACATGGGCGGAAGGTCCCTGAAGGTCGACGAGGCGAAGCCGCGGCGAGACAGCCGGACGGGCGGCGGCGGCGGGGGCGGCGGCAGGGGGGACAGGGGAAACCGCTGGTAGGACGCATCGCTTGAGACGAAGAGGGCGGGGACGATGAACGAGTCCCCGCCTTCTTTCATTCTCCCGAGAAACCCGCCGCCCCCTCGACCGACCGATGCCCGCCGGCTCGCCGCCTCAGGCCGCGAGGCGGCGGGGCATTCCGGCGAGCCGCGCGAGGGTGGCCGAGCGCCGGAGATCCGAGGGAGAGACCCCGAACTCGCGGCGAAACGCGTCGGTGAAGTGGCTGTGACTCGCGAACCCGACGTCGAGCGCGAGATCCGTGCGACGGTTGAACCGCTCGCGCGCCGGGCCGTTACACCAACGAGGATATCGCCGCCGCCCGGCCGCCAACTTCCGGATTCTTGCTTGTTTGGGGGACGGGATCCGGGAGGCGCGCCGGGGGGTGTGCTAGAATCGGGTGCCGGTTTCGAAAGTCGAACGGCTTTCCATGAAGAGGTCGGGTATGAGTCGAAAAGCGCTCCTCCTTCTCGCCGCGCTCGCGGGCCTCGCCGGCGGGCTCGTCCCGTCGTGCGGAGGGAAGCAGGAGGTCGTCGAGACCCGATACCCGGACGGGCAGCCGCGCGTGAGACGCGCCGTTCGCCTCGACGAGGACGGAAGGCCGATCAACCACGGGCGCTACGCCGCCTGGCACCCGAACGGCCGGCCGGAGGTCGAGGGGAAGTACCGGGAAGGGAAAAGGGAGGGCCGCTTCACCTACTGGCACGCGAACGGCGTCAAGGCGCGGGAGGGGGTCTTCCGCGAAGGAAAAGAAGAGGGGCTTTGGGTCCGCTGGCACGAGAACGGGAACAAGGCGGACGAGGGGGAGTACCGGGGCGGAAAGCGGGAGGGTCTCTGGACGAATTTTGACCCGGGCGGGTCGATCGCCTCCCGGCGGGTCTACCGTGCGGGTGTTCCCGAGAGCGAGCAGGCGGCGGGAGCGGGCGGCCGAACGCCCGAAACGACGAGGCCCTAGCGCGGACGGGCCGCCCCGGGGAGGCGAAAGCCGATGAACTCCATGCAACACTTGGGCGGTTTCATGCGTCTGATTCGGTGGAACTCGCCATCCCCCCCCCGGACGGCACCCGCATGGAAACCCTGAACGGGAACCTCTTGATGCAAACGGAAGGACGCGACCGGGTTTGGCGGGGGCTCATCATCGGGGTCTTCGTTCTCGTCCTCGCCTACTCCGGCGTCTTCCTCGCCCGCGAGTACACCAAGGTCGCCACGTTCATCGGTATGGGGGACATATGGAGCTTCGTCGCCCTGGGAGGCCAGGGCCCCGCGACCTTCATCGAGGTCTCCGCCGACGACTTCGTGGGCCCGCCGTATCCGGCCCCCGGGGACACCCTCCTCGAGGTAAACGCGTTACCGGCGACGGCGCGGAACTACTTCAACACCTTCAACACGGAGACGCCCGCGGGGAAAGTGATCCCGATCCGATTCCGGAGCCGGGGCGTCGATCGCGAGAATCAGGTCGTCACGCGCACGATCCCCGGTCTCCTTCGCTTCCAGGTGGTGAGCCTCTTCGTTCTCCGCACCCTTCTCACGCTCGCCCTGATCCTCGTCGGCTTCTGGGCGTTCATCAGGAGGCCCCTCTCGCCTCCGGTTCGAGCGCTCGCGCTCTTCAGCTTCGCGACCGCGGTCGGCATGCTCCAGCAGCGCGTGGTGATCGCGGAGGACTACGCCTCCTTCCAGATCCCGTGTGCGGGCTTTCTCGGGGCCTCGTTCGCGGCGCTCGCCTTCTTCGCGCCCGTTTTCTATCTCAAGCTTCTGCTCGTCTTCCCGGCGACCAACGCCTTCTACGGCGCCCACAGAAAAGCGGTGAACGCCCTCCTCTTCGTTCCGGGGAGCGTGCTCTTCGCCCTCGCCCTCGCGGGGAGGACCAACATCGCGGGCCCGGCGGCTGTTCACGGCACGATCTTCCTCCTCCTCGGCTCCTTCCTCCTCATCAGGAGCCACGTGCAGGCGGACAGCTTCGTCGCGAAGCGCCAGACCCGCCTCGTCCTCATCGGTTCGATCCCCGGCCTTCTCCTCTACGGCCTCCTCCAGTGGATCGTCTTCCTCGCGCCGGACTGGCTCGCGAGCCGGTCCGCTGTCGCGCAGCTCTGGTTCTTCAACGCCACGTTCCTTCTGCTCCTCCTCATTCCGCTCTCCTTCGCGTACGCGTTCGGACGGTACCGGCTTCTCGAGGTCGAGGGGAAGGTGCGCCGCGGGACGCGCCTCGTCGCAATCAACGTGGTCTTTCTCGCGGCGGTCTTCGCCGTCCTCTATCTTTTTGGGGAGCTGCTGTTGAAGCAGCTCTCGGTGGAGAGCCGGACGCCGACCCTCGTGGTCGGGCTGATTCTCGCAATGGGCTTCATCCCGGCGCAGCGGAAGGTCCGGCGCGTGCTCGAGAATCGTTTCTACCCCGAACGGGCGCGGCTCAGGGCCCTCCTGCGCGACTTCCTGCAGACGGCGGAGCGGCGGACCACGGACGCAGACGTGTTCTGGGAGGAGCTCTCCCATCGGCTCTCCCTCGGGCTTTCCGCGCGGGAGGTGCGCCCCATCCTCCGCAAGGGGACGCCGGAACCGCCGTCGAACGGCAACGTATCAAATTCGTTCGAGATGCTCGACGATCTCGTCGGCCGCCTCGGAACCGGCGACAGCCCGCTCCTCGTCGACGAGCTCATCGAAAGCGGACGGGTCCCCGTGAGCGAGGGGCAGAGGCGCTGCCTCTCCGAGGAGCAGTCCGCCGTCCTCGTTCCGCTTCTCGTGCAGTCGGAGCGGATCGGGTTTCTCCTCCTCGGGCGGAAGACCAACGGCGAGGACTACTCGCCCGAGGAGCTCGAGCTCCTCCGCTCGCTCGCCGCCCAGATCGCGCTCGTGGCGGAGAACCTCGATCTGTTCGAGGAGAAGCTGGAAAGGCAGAAGCTCGAAGAGCAGCTCGGAGTTGCCCGCCGCATCCAGGAAGGTCTCCTTCCGCGCATTCTCCCCGCGACCCCGGGGCTCCGGCTCGCCGCGCGGATTCGTTTCTGCCTGAACGTTGCGGGCGACTACTACGACATCCTCCCGCTTCAAGACGGGCGGACCCTGCTGGCGATCGGCGACGTGGCCGGGAAGGGGATCGGGGCGGCCCTTCTCATGTCGAACCTGCAGGCGTCCCTTCGAACCGTGAAGGACCTCGGCATCTCGCTCGCGGACGCGGTCCGCCGCATCAACGCCCTCATCCACGAGAACACCCCGCCCGACCTTTTCATCACCCTCTTCGTCGCCATCGTCGACCCGGAGAGCGGCGAGGTCGTCTATGTCAACGCGGGGCACAACCTCCCCTTGCTCGTGCGATCCGACGGAGGCGTGGAACGCCTCGGCATCGGGGGGATCCCGCTCGGCGTTTTTCCCGACGCCGAGTACGAGGAGGGGCAGACGGTCCTCCGGAGGGGCGAGATGCTCCTTCTCTTCACCGACGGGGTGAGCGAGGCGATGCGGCCTACGGACGAGGAGTTCGGCGAGGAGAGGCTCACCAGCCTTGCCACCGCGTACGCGAGCCGGGGCCCCCAGGAGATCGTGGAGCGGATCGAGCGGGAGGTGGAGGCGTTCACCGGCCTCACGTCGTTCGGAGACGACTTCACGCTTCTCGCCGCGGTTCCGGTGTAGGTTACGGTGCGAGTTTCGGTGCCGGGCTACGAAACCCCCTCTTGTTTGCTCGACCGGCATTGGAGGTGCCTGATGAGGTGCGGTCTATGTCGCCGAATCGTCCGGCTAGTCTCTGCGATTGTGTTCATCGTCACGATCCCATCACAGACCGCCGGGGCCGAGGAGTCGGCCGACCCCTCGGACAGAGAGCGGAACACATTGCTGCAGGAGTTGGCCGCGATCTTTAAGCAAGAGAACCCTAAGATCGAGCGGGTCGCCATTCTGGACCTGCGCTCCTTCTTCTACGACTACGGACACTACGCATTTGTCGGCTGGGGCATCGTGGAGGATGGAGCATTCCGAGGCGACCCTCGGGGTGAGCTATTCGGAGTCTTCGTGGCCGATCCGGGCCTCACGCGAATCACCGAGGTCCTCGAAATCACGCCGACACCTCGATGGCAGGATTACGGGTTGTACATCGAGAGCGTGGGTGCGGACTCCATTGTCGTGACCGGAGAAGGGCTAAGCTACAGAGACGATCCCGTGCGGCGGGCGTATGCCTGGCATCCATATGTGAACCCGAGACGATGAGATCGCGTCGGCGCACGAGCGATCGATCTGAACGCCCTCGAAAGCAGTCAGGGACGTAGTTGCGTTGCGTGCGTTTCCTGCCGAGGCTGAAGGCACGTAACACAACTACGTCCCCGAAAGAGAAGACCGCCGCTCGGGTGCGGCGGTCTTCGCGTCGGGGGGTGATGCGGCCGTGCAACCCCCCGTTCTCGTGGATCGAGAGGCTAGCTGATCTTCCCCTTCTTGTAGACGTAGTGATCTCCCCGGTTCCCGGCGCCGACCATCTGCGTCTTGGGGAACCGGTCCTCGCACTTCGAGATGAACTCCCGATACCGGCTCGAGTCCGTGCCCCCGTGCATCGGGAAGAAGACGGCCGGCGCGAGCGTCTCGAGTGCGTACTCAACGCCGAGCCGCACCGCCTCGAGATCGCCGAACCCGCAGCCCGAGATCGCGAAGAAGGCGATGTCCGGGCGCACGCCGCGGTCGGCGAGCCAGTCGATCTCCGCCTTGTAGGGGCCAGAGAAATCGCGCTGCCGGTTCGCATGATCTCCCGGGTGGAGGATCGTCACGCCGTCCACCTCCACGAGGAAGCCCGCGCCGCTGTCGTTCGACTCGATCGCGGAGACCTTCATCCCGTCGATCGTCCTCGTCTCGCGAGGCCCGACGAACTCGTAGCCGGAGGCCGAGTCCGGGTGGAAGCCGAAAACGTACGTGATGTTCTTCGCGCCGCCCCGCCAGTCGAGCACGGCCGGACTGTAGTGATCCCCGTGCGCGTGGCTCGCGAAAACACCGACGCGCGCGCCGGCGATCTCCTCCGGGTTGATGTGTCCGTTCGCGAGGCTCGGCTCGTCGCAGGGCGGAACGAACGGGGCGTAGTCGAAGACGAGAAGATGGTTCTTCGTTTGGACCGCCCAGCCGGAGTGTCCGAGGTACCAGACCACCGCCTCGCGGTCCTGCAGGGCCGGCTGGTCGACAAGACATCCCGTCCCCGGGATCCGCTCCGCGGGATTCGCGCCGGCCGCGACCAAGCGATCGCCCAGGGCCTTGTGGCCGTAGCAGGAGGCGTACTCGAGGGGCGTGCGTCCCTCGACGTCCCTTGCGCGCACGGACGCGCCGTGAGCGAGGAGAAGATCGGCGACCTCCCCGTGGCCGTTGATCGCCGCGATGTGGAGCGGAGAGCGGTCGGAGCCGCGCTCGGCCGCCCCGACGTCCGCGCCCGCGCCGAGGAGAACCTCCACGACCTCGGGGCTGCACCGGCTGACCGCCTCGATCAGCGGGGTGGACCCGGTCGTGTCGCGGTGGTTCGGATCGGCGCCCCCGTCGATCAGAACCTTCGCGAGCTCGGCGTTCCCGGACCACGAGGCCGGCAGGATGGGCGCGAACCCCCTCGGATCGGCGAAGTTCGGATCGGAGCCCCTCCGAAGAAGGACCTGCGCCGACTCGGTCCTGCCGTGGAAGGCGGCCGCGAGAAGCGCCGTCGCGCCCCGTTCATGGACGAGAGTCTGGTCGGCCCCGTTGTCGATGAGAAGGTCGATCATTTCCGGATGGCGCCCCTGCGCCGCGAGGTGGAGCGGAGTGGTCCCGTCCGCGGCCGCCGCGTTCACGTCCGCACCGTGCTCGATCAGAAGATCGAACAGATCGTGGAGACCTCGTATCGCAGCGTAATGCAGCAGCGTGTACCCGTCGCGGCCGTGCAGGTTCAGGTCCGCGCCCGCGTCGAGGAGCATGCGGACCACCGTGGTGTCGCCGCCGGAGGCGGCGAAGCTGAGCGAGTAGGCCCCGTTCTTGTCACGGCGGTTCACCTCGGCCCCCCGCGAGAGGAGAAACGCGACCGTCTCCGGCCGGCGCTGGACGGCCGCCACGTGGAGCGGCGTGCTCTCGTCCGAGTCGAAGCCGTCCACGTCCGCGCCCGCGTCGATGAGGAGTCGCGCGATCTCGACCTGCCCGGCGGCGGCCGCGACGTGGAGCGGCAGGTACGCCCACTGGTTCTCCTCGTCCGGAGAGGAGGCGAGGGACGGGTCGCGCGCGACGAGCTCGGCCACGCGGTCCCGGTCGCCGCTCTCGATCGCCCGGTGGATCTCTCCGGCGCGAGAGGGACCGGCGAGGACGACGAGCCCGACCGCAACGAGGAATGCGAGGGCGGCGGAGGCTGCAAGGAGGCGTCTTCGGTTCGACATGGGGGATCTCCTTCAGGGTTCGAGTTCGGCAGGGGCCAAGGACGAGCGGCGTTCGTACCATACCCATCAAAGGGCGTGCCGGCAAGCCGGTCTCGTCCAATTCATGTAGACGATCCGGGGGTAGGATGCGTTCAACGGAAGATGCGGAATCTACCCCCGGGGCCGCGAAGCGAAAGGGCCCGGGGCGCACCCCGGGCCCTCCGCATCGCGTTCGGGGACCTCTTCGCTGGTTTATCGCAAGAGCACCATTCGTTTCGTTTCGTCCTGGCCGTTCCAGCAGAGTCGGTAGAAGTACACCCCGCTCGAGACCGGCCGGCCGTTCTCCTCGATCCCGTCCCAGACCGCGACGCGCGAGCCGGCGCCCGTCGGCTCGTCGACGAGCACGCGGACGAGGCGTCCGGAAAGATCGTACACGCGCAAAGTGACCGGGAGGGCCCCGGCCCCCTCCGGAATCGTGTAGGAGATCCTCGTCGCGGGGTTGAACGGATTCGGGTGGTTCCGCCCCAGGACCGCGCGGGACGCGGGGCGAGGGGCATCCTCCGCGACCCCGGTCGAGACTTCCTCGTACGTCACGATCGAGAAGTCGTCGACCGCCGCCTCGACGATCGACATGTACGACTCGTCGCTCGCGATGAAGCGGAAACGAACCTCGGAGGTGAGAGAAATGTAGTCGCCGAGGTTGCGCTCGACGAAGCGCCAGCTCTGGTCGCTCCTGCCGTCCGTCTCGATCCGCGCCCAGGTCGCGCCGCCGTCCGCCGAGGCGTCCACCACCCACTCGTCCGGGTCGAGAAAGCCGGTGTTGTTCGAGTACCATCGGTGGTAACGGACCCGCGCGTTCGGATACGAAGAGAGATCGAAGACGGGGCTGAAGAGCGTCGTCTTTCCTCCCTGCACCTCGTTGTCGCGCTGCGTCGCCCCTGGGGGCGCGTTCCCCGTCACGAAACAGAACACGCCCGGGTCCGGCGTGCGGTCATCGTCCGGCGCGACGGGGCCGTTCGGCCACCAAGTCCCGTTCGGCACGGCCCGCTCCCAGATTCCCTCGATCGCGTCGTCGTCCACATCGCCGACGGTCCACTCGCTCTCCGACTCGAAGTCGTCGATCACGATCGGCGTGATCGTTCCGACGAAGAAGGTGTACACGTTCGCGGGCGCCCCCTTTGGGGCGACGTTCCGGTCCCCGTCCGCGTTCTCCGCCGAGAGGTAGTAGTCCACGAAGGTTCCTGCCGGCTGCGGCGGGATGAACGCCTCGTACTCGTCAGGCCCCCCGGCCGGCGAGAGAACCAGGTCGTTCCATGCGCCGCCGCTCGAGTACCGGGCAAGAAGCGAGTCGGGGTTCAGCGTGCCGGAGGCGGTGATCGTCGCCGCGACCCGGTAGGGGTTCTCCGTGTCCTCGGTGTGCACGAGGGGTACGTGTTCGATGACGACGTCGAACGGCTCGGCCAGCGTCGCGAGGAGCCCGACTGCCGCGCGCACCGAACCCTCGGCGAGCGTCTCCGAGATGTAGCTGATGCCGACCCGATCGTTCGAGGTGTGGATGTACGGGCTATAGTTCCCCGAGTCCTCGAAAAAGAGGACTGCGTCGTAGCCGTACCTCCAGAAAGAGGCGTGGTCGCTGCTCGCGCCCCCGGGAATCGATCCCTGCACGACGGAAAGCTCCGGCACGTACGCCGCCCCGACGTCCACGGCGAGGTCCCGCATCCAGGCCGACGTGAAGTTGTTGATGATGTCGAGGTCGATGGCGTCCCCCGGCGCCACATATCCGATCATGTCGGCGCACACCGCGGCGATGATGCTGTCTCCCGCCTGCGCCGCCATCGCCGCAAACGCCTCGCTCCCGTACAGACCGACCTCCTCGCCGCCGAACGCCACGAAGACGAGCGTGTGATTGAACGTGAAGCGGCTCAGGATGCGCGCGCACTCGAGCACGAGGGCTGTTCCCGACGCGTCGTCGTCCGCCCCCGGGCAGTAGTTGTGGTTTCCCGTGATCGAGTCGTAGTGGCCGCCGACAAGGACGACCTTCTCCGGGTCCTTCACCCCCGGGATCACTGCGACCACGTTGTGCTTGATGTCCGGATCGAACCAATGGAAGTAGACGCTGTCGATGCCGAACGATTCGAAACCGGCCTTGATCCAGTCCGCCGCCGCGGCGCAGCTGTCGTGGCGGCAGTAGCGCGTCCGGAAGTCTTCGAGGCGCTGCACGGAGGCGGTGACCGACGAGATCGAGACGGAATCGACCATCGCCTGGACGAGCGGGTTCGGCGTCAGCCTCTTCGCGGCCCGGGGCCGCGCCCCTTCGGACCGCACACGCGCCGGTCCCATGAAGACGCGCGCGATCTCGAAGCCCTCCGCGGCCAGCGCCTCCGCCTCGCCCGGCTCGGCCCGCACAACCGCGTCGATCCCGTCGGAGAAGAGGACCGCCGTGCGCGAGGAGAGCGCCCCAAGTCCCCTCTCGTTCCGAACAAGAACGGTATAAAAGGTCTTGGAGTCAATTGAAGGATCCAGGATCTCGTGCTTCACGCCGAGCCCCTCGAGGCGTGCGATCGCCTCGGGCGCGGCCGTAGCGATGAGAAAGCGATCCAGGTCACGGACGACCGTGATCCCCTCGCCCTGGAGGCGGGCGGCGAGACCGGGGAGCGCCCCAGGAACGACGACGAGAGCTTCGTTTGCGGGGGAGGCCGTGGCTTGCGATGCGAGAAGCAAGAGAAGCGCGACGACCAGGCCTTTCATCATCTGCGGAGTCCTCCTCGAATGCCGGGATCCCGTTCGGTTCTTTCAAGTTAACGTCTTATTATAACAAAAGTTACGGCCCGGCGCCAGCCCCAATTGAGCGCGCGGGGAGCGCCGGGCCAGGCCGGCAACACGCTCAGTCGCCGCGACTTGCGCCGCCTCCTATTTCGGGGGCTCGGCGAGGTTCACGCGGATCTCGAGAAGGGAGTCCCGGAGAAACGCCTCGCCGTATTTCTCCCGGTAGTCCCTGAAGAGGAGGCGGTCCGGGTCGGCGCGAATCGTCTCGAGATACGGATCGAGATTCTCGACGAGGTTCGCGAACGCCCCCCGCGCCTTCTCGACGTCCGGATAGGGGATGCGGATCATCGTTCGAGAGGAGTCCCCGCCGGCCACGACGTTCCCCGCGACGCCGAAGGTCTTTCCGCCGAGCCTCAGGATGTCCCCGTCCCCGAACGTGAAGATCGCCTGGAGGGAGTAGGGGCCCCTGACGATCCGCTCCGATCCGGGAACGAGGCCTTCCCTCGGGAGGAGGTCGAGGAGCTTCGCGGCGTCTCCCGTCTCAACGTCCGCGAGCGCGCCCTCCGCGAGGGCCGCCATCACCGGGAGAAGAGTCGCCTCGCCGGTGTGGTTGTTCACCTGAAGGTAGGTGTCTCCCTTCACGGCGATCAGCTGAAAGCGGTTCCCGCTGTTTCGCTCGCCGATCGCCCCGACCGGGTTCTCCTCCCCCCGCGTCGCGAGGTAGATCGCGAGGGCCGCCTCGGGGCTCTCCATGCGATAGTTCTCGAGAACGAGCTCGGTCCCGTCGTTCCGATAACGTTCCACACGGAGATCCCTGAAACCGAGCTCGTAGAACAGCTCGGCCCCTCCGTCGATGTGGCCGTAGAGGTCCTTTCCCACGAAACGAAGCGCGCGGTCCTCGCGGGTCCAGCCGGCGGCAGGGTCGCCGGACCGCGCGGGGAGACACGCCGCGAGCGCGGCGACGAAGACGATGAGAGCGGTGTGCAAAGGACTCCCTCCTTCGGTTCAGAAGCGTCGAGCCTGGATCATGTCCGCGTCCTCGCGGCGAAGACGCGTGAACAACAAACGCTACGCGTGGATCACCTTGATCCTCTCGGGATCCCCGACCCCGAGACCCAGGCGCTCGGCGTACCGGAGATACTCGGTGTACCTCGGGTTCTCGTTCACCTCGATCCCCATGCTCTTCCTTTTGCCGACCATGATGTGGTGACAGACCGTGTCGAGCGCGAACGGGTCTGTCGCGAAGAAGAGCGTGTTGTAGGCGTACCTCGCCGCCGCGTTCGACATCGGGCCGCCGTCGTACTGCCCCCAAAGCCCGTCGGTCACCGAAAGGACCATCTTGTCGCGGACGACGGGGAAGGCGAGCACTTCGGTGCAGACGTCGAAGAAGAGCGGGTTGTGGAGACGGCCGGTGTTGCAGATCGCCCCGTACCCGATGTTCTTCGTCGCCATCGAGATGCCGTTGCCGGAGTTCTTGAATACCGAAACGTTGATGATCTTGGTCAGACTCTTCGTCAGCAGCTTGCCAAAGTACGAGTGCTTCCCGCTGAAGACGTGCTGGTTGAGGTACTGCTTCTCCTTGGGGCCCTCCACGTCGGCCCAGTAGTAAACGTCGGGATCGAAGTTCGACGCGCTGATGTGGTTCCCCTCTTCGTCGAGCCACCTGCTGTCGTCCTCGCTCTCACCGGACGCGGCCGCCTCGTCCATCGTCTGGAGGCCTTCGATCCCGACTCCCGGGTAGCGCTCCCCGGTGAATCCGGCGTCGCGTAGCATGGAATCGAAACGGTCCCAGATGACGACGTGATCCCTCGGGACGCCGTTCGCGGCGAGCCAGAGGAGGATCGCGTCCACGACCTCGTGGTTCGTGCTGATGAGGCCGGGCCCGACCGGGTTCACCTTGATGCCGATGACGTCGTCCTTGGCGAAGAGAAGGTCGAAGGCGGCCTTCTCGTCGGCGCCGGTGAGCGTCCGGATGCCGCGGCTGAACATGGCCTGGAGAACCTCCGCGCACGGCTTGTCTTCCTGTATCGCCTGCGGGTCCTTCACGTGAACGACCCTCCCCGGGAACGGCCCCGGGAGGGAATGGGGCGTCTTCGGGACAGCGAGCGCCTCGTCGATGTTCGTCTTCGTGCGCTCCTTCGAGGTCTTCTCCTCCGCCCAGGCGGTGGGGTTTCCGAGAAGAAGGCCCGCGCCGACCGCACCGCTCACCTTGAGGAACGAGCGGCGGTCGACGCGAAACCGCGGCGGCATGCTCCGGTAACCTTCGGCTTCCATGACGGTCCTCCCATCGGTCTTTCGTTCGCTTCTTCTCGAAGGCCGCAACCGGCCTCTTTCCCCCGCGTTTAGTCTCCTCCCCGGACGCCGCCCTCGGACTCCTCTCCGTAGCCCGCGCCGGCGAAGCCGGACAACATCGGGCGGTTCCCGGGATGGCGGCTCTCGTTCGCGCTCGTCACGCGCACCGCCGCGCGGTCTCTGAACGGACAGACGTTCTCGCAGATCCCGCACCCGGTGCAGAGATCCGCGTCCACTCTCGGCTGCTTCAAGACGCGGACCGATCCGTCCCGCAGGCGAACCTCCGCCTCGACGAAGTAGATCGCCTTGTCCGGAATCGGACAGTGCTCCTCGCAGACGATGCAGTCCCGCCCGTAAGCGTATGGCAGGCACCGCGTCGTGTCGAACGTGGCGAGGCCGATGTGAACCTCCTTCTTCTCAGCGAGAGGGAGTGGGCGGATCGCGGCGGTCGGGCAGACCTGCCCGCAGAGGTTGCACTCGTACTCGCAGTAGCCGATGCGCGGAACGAGAACGGGGCTCCAGATCCCCTCGATCCCCGCCCGGAGCGTCGTGGGATGAAGTGCGTTCGTCGGGCAAGCCTTCATGCACATCCCGCACTGCACGCACCGGTCGAGGAACTCGCTTTCAGGCCGCGCGCCGGGCGGCCGGATCAGCTCCGGGTCGTAGGTGCGCGCCTGCGCCAGGGGAGTGAGGCGCATGGTGAGAAGCGCCCCCGCGCCGCCGAGCGCCGAGGCGAGAAGCGCGCGCCGCCCGAGGTCGATCGAGCCGACCGGGGTCTTCCGAAAAGGCGGCTCCCACCGGAAATCGATCGCGTCCTGCCGGCACGCGGCGACGCAGTTCCAGCAGCCGAAGCACTCGTTCGGAAGCCACTCCCCCGGCTTCTCCGGCTGCGCGGCCGCGGGGCAGGCGACCCGGCACAGGTTGCAGCCGCCGCACGTGCCGCTCGCGGCCCGGAGACGGAGGAGCGTCCGCCCGCTGAAGAGGCCGAGGAGCGCCCCGAGGGGGCACACGTAGCGGCACCAGAAGCGCGCCCGGGAGAGGTTCAGGATCGCCGCCGCGAGAAAGACGAGGAAGATCAGCGTGCTCCCAGTGAACGCCGCCCGCTTCGTCACATAGACGTGATCGCGCAGGAAGCGATACGCCGGCTCGCTGATCGACGTGAGATGGAGCGGCCCGGCGCGCGGGTCAGCGTTGTAGATCACCGTCGAGACGCCTTCCGTCGCGTAATGAAGAGCGGGAAGAACGCCGGTGACGACGCTTCGGTAGAAGAGGGCGATCGGGTCGAAAACGCCGATCCAGTGGGCGCCGAGGAGCGCCATCACCGCGAGACCCGAGAGGATGTAGTACTTCGCGCGCTGCCAGCCCGAGAACTCGTCCGCCCCAGCGCGAAGACGGCTCTTCTTCGAGCGGGTCGTCGTGATCATGTTGTGAAGGGTGCCGAAGGGACAGACCCACCCACAGAACACGCGGCCGAGAAGGAGCGTGGCCAGAATCGTGACGAGGGCGAGGAGGGAGAGCCCCTCGAGGGAGCGTGCGGAGAGCCCGGTCGCGGCGAGAACGAGCGGATCGAGATCGAAGAAGAGGGCGAGGAGACCGCTCGGTTCCCCCTCCACGGGGGAACGAGCGGAGAGGAGAAGCCAGAGGAAGATGACGAAAACGATTCCCTGGACCGCGCGCCGGGACCAGATGACGATCCGCGCGCGCCTCCGGGCGTTCACGAGACGGCGGCCTCGCTGAGGGAGAGCTCGCGGTACGCGATCTCTCCGAGCCCGGCAGCGTGGGCGGCCTTCACCGTTCCGATGTGCGCGGGATCGTGGCCGAGCAGTTCCGCACCGAAGGCGTCGACAGCGACGATGTCGATCCCCGCGGCAACCGTGTCCAATCGCTTTACATCAGAAGGGTTGCCCCCCTGCGGGCCGTGCCCCGTGAGAACACGAACGCAGTCGAGAACGCAGAGCCTCGGCTTCACGAAGGCGGTGATGTCGCACAGACACCCGGGGAGGTCCTGGTGCCACGCCCCCCGGTTCCCCCCGATGATCCCCATGTAGTTCTTCATGGCGAGGGTCGCGCGGGAAAGCCCGTGGTGTTTCGCGACCGGGACGTTGATCAGGAGATCGGACTCGATGATCTCCGGGTAGAGAGGCCACTGGTCGAGAACGCGCCCGCCGATCTTCACGTCGCGAAAGCGGCTCTCGTCGAGGAAGACGACCTCGGCGCCCGCCTCCTTTGCCGCCGCTTCGATCCCGCTCGAACGGTACGACTGCCGCGCGTCGTGGCAGGTGTTGTCTCCGACCTTCACCTTGCGGGCCCCCACCTCGAGCGAGAGCCGGACCAGGGTCGCCACGATCTCCGGGTTCGTTGTGGCGGCGAGCTCCGGGGCCCGGTTCCAGCCGATGTTCGGCTTGATCCAGACGACGTCCCCCTTGTTCACGAAACGCCCCATTCCACCGAGATCCTCGATCGCGCGCTTCGCGAGCGCGGCGGCCATCGCGTTTACCCCCGCCCCGACGACCGGGTCGCCCGCCCATCTGGCGATGCACATGTCGGGGGGCGCGGCGCCCACTTTCTCACCCGCAAAGACCCTATGGGGGGAGAGCACGATCGTTCCGCCGACCGCCGCCGCCTGCTTCAGAAACTCGCGCCTCGACTGGATCTTCATGATGCTCTCCTGCCGTCGCGGACCCGAGCGCGCTGCCCGGGCCCGATCCAGAGGGGTGGCGCCGCACCGCCGGGCGCCGCGCCTGGCGCCGTTCGCGCCGACGAGGGGGAACGGTGCGAGCCGCTCAGGATCCCATCATACCAAAGCCGGCCGCGGCCGTCAGGCCTCCGCCGGCGGACTGCGGCTACGGGATCGCGCCCTCCCTGCCGGCCAGCCTCCTCAGGATTCCCAGCTGACCCGCGTGATACGCCTCGTGAAACGCGAGCCCGGCGAGCTGCTCTCCGATCGACTCCCCTCCGATACCACCCTTCATTCCCTTGCTCGCGAGGTCCTCGTCCGACAGCCGAACGAGCGCCTCCATCAGCTTCACCTGTGAGAGACCGAAATCGGCGCATAGCCGGTCGAGCGGAATCGCTTCCTCCCCGTTTCGGAGGGGGGCGGAGCCGCGTGTGTATCTGCGCATGGCATCGTCCGGGCCCACCGGCTCTTCACCTGCGAGACGGAGAACGCCGCTCCTCGTCGCCACGATGTGCGCCATGACCCAGTTGATGCAGTTCCCCCCCTTCCCGGCGCTCCGGAGGCTTTCCTCGTGAGTCACGCCATCGAGGTTCTCCCGAACAACGAACGCGTTGAGGCCGTAGAGAGAGACAAGTATTTTAGAGGTCATGGTTTCTCCTTTCGTCGATGGCGTGTTCGAGATCGAGGTCGCCCGGGCTGTCAGCCGCTCGACAGGCCGGGGTCTCCCTCAGGACCCGCTGCGAAAGCGCGGAGCGCCTTCTCGCTTGCGCCTCGCTGGCAGCCGCACAGCGGAACGAGAACCCCCGATTCGAGGAGATCGTCTTCCTGCGGCGGAAAACGGGGACACGAACCCGGTCTGCGCGTTCCGCGGCTGCTCTGCCGACCGGAGTCCGGGTTCACGCCCCCGTTTTCCGGCCCTGCCGAGCACGTTCGGGATCAGGTATCCTGTGTCAAGCCGGCTGCGGCTACCTCACGAGAACGAGCCTCTCGACGATCGAGCGGTCCCCCGCGACGAGCCGCGCGAAGTAGACTCCGGACGCGGCATCGCGCCCCGAGGCGTCCCGCCCGTCCCACGCGCGCTCGAACGATCCGGCCGCGAAGAAGCCGGAGGCGAGCATGTCCACCCGCCGCCCCGCCGCGTCGTATAGGACGAGAAGGAGATCGGTCGGCTCATCGACCGTGAAGCGAATCGTTGCCGCGGCGTTGAACGGGTTCGGGGAGGCACGGAGAAGAACAGCGGCCGGGACCGCGCCCGCCACCGCCGTCGCCGGCTCCGCCCGAAGGACCGCAAGAACGGGAAGGTGGTCGCTGCTCTGGTGGAGCGCTTCGGCGACATCGGGCGGGACGGCGGTGTTGCCCCCCTGAACGATCGACTGGTTGAAATGCGCCCCGTCGTTCCCGTACGCGGCGTACGTCTCCGTCAGGATCTCCAGGCCCGTTCCGTCCTGCATCTCGGCGCTCACGAGAATCATGTCGAAGCGGTCGTCCATCCCCCCCGTTGCGCCCCCGCCGAAGGAAGCGGTGCGCGTGCTCTGCGTGTGGATCGCCGCATAGGCGGCGTTGTCGTGCCACGCGCCTTCCTCGTCGATCGGGTCGAAGAGCGCCCCCGCTCCCGTCGAGACGAGATGCTGATACGCCGGCTCCGACGCGGTGTAGATGTTGTAGTCTCCGGCGACGACGAAGGGAAGGTCCGCCTCGAGCGTATCGAGCGTGTTGCGGAGGATCGTGCATTCGGCGAGCCGCTTCGCCTCGTTGTCGCTCCCCTGACTCGCCTTCAGATGGAGCGTGAAGACCCGAACCTCCTCGCCGGTTTCGGGAAAGCGGAGCTGCCACCAGTCGATGTCGCGGAGAGCCGTGTCGAGCCATCCGTGGTCGAGAACCTCGATCGCGCCGCTCCGATAGAACAGGGCGTTGTCCGTGTCGTAGCCGTCGTGGAACGGGCCAGCGGACCAAGCGCCCGGCTCGACGACGTCCAACACGGTCGCGAGGAACTGATTCACGCCGTTCTGGCCGATCATCTCCTGCGTCACGAGCACGTCGGCCCCGAGGCCCCCGAGAACCGTGCGGAAGTACGGGGCTCGTTCGGGCCCGGTGCTCCCCGGGTAGTTCAGGAGGTTCCAGGCGGCGAGTGCGATCTCCTCGCCGCAAAGGGGCTGTACGGCGAGCCCGCTCGCAAGAAGAACGAAGAAAGCCCTGCGCATGTCGCGATTCCCCCGGGGAGCGGGGTTCTGGTTTCACCGAAGACCCCCTTATTCTACCACGTTCGGGGGTTCCGCTTTGTGGAAACTCGACGCGCTTTGCAGGGCCTGGACGTGACTCCCCCCTTTCTCTCGTATCCCTGCCCCGGACCCTGATTCCGGGCTGTTTGAGAAGCCCAAGGGCGGTCGTCTCACCGACGGAGAGCCTGCGGCAGGGATCCCGGGGAAGCACGTTTGCCGTCCACGAACAGCTCGGGGGACGGCTCGGGATCGGCAGCCACGGCGGAACTCGTCCTCCCGCCGCCATCGGGGAGCCCGGGCGGCCTTGCCGGCAGGGCTGTCTTCCTGTCGAAGGGGCGCCGTGCCGGCCGGGGCGATCCAGGAAAATCCCCCCGCCCGCCTGCTCATTGTACTATTATCCCTTCCGATCCACCGATTCGGCGCCGGTCCTGCCGGCAGGCGGGACCGCACGCAAGAAAGGAACGGCCGCGGGGGAGGGCGCGCCTCCCGACCCGGCCTGGAATCGAGACCTGAACGGCGGCCACTCAGCGTCGCGTCGAGGAGCGGAAACATGAAGAAGATCTATTCCACGAAAGGGCAAACGTGCAAGGTGACGTTCGACTTGCCTTCGGAGATCAAGGCGAGGTCGGCGTCGCTCTGCGGCGAGTTCAACGGCTGGGATCCCGTGAAGAACCCGATGAAGCGGAAAAGGGGAGGCGGTTTCAGCGTCACCGTTTCGCTGAAGCCGGGAAAGCAGTACCGGTTCCGCTATCTTCTGGACGGCCACAGGTGGGAAAACGACTGGGAGGCGGATCGGTACCTTCCGAACTCCTTCGGGAGCGAGGATTCGGTTATTAACGTCTAAACGAATTCGCGCGTCGGGGCTCGGCGTTCGCGCGCCGGGCCCGCGCGTCAGTCCCGCGGATGCAGGCGCTCGGCGAGCCACGCCCGCAGCACCGCGAAGAACTCGTCGCGAACCGCCTTCTCGAGCCAGGGGTAGTGCCCGCAGCGCGCCCACTCCCGATACTCCAGCCGCCCGAGATACGGCTCGAGGCCCGCCCGGATCAGGCTCCCGGGATGCGGATCGAAAGCGCCGTGGAGCATCAGCACGGGGGAGTCGATCGCGGCGAAAGCGGCGGGGTAGACCCCCTCCCCCTGAAGGCGGAGCATGTCGCTCCACGTCTCTTCGTGGGCGCGGGGGTCGAACGCGGGGAGCGCGTCACCCTCATCCGACGCGTCGATCGGGTCGTACAGATACAGCGCGCGGATCAGCTCGTGCCTTCGCCTCAGCCGCTCCCCCGGATCCGGCACTTCCTCGTCGAGGAGCGACAGACGGCCCCGGAGGTCGTCGGCCATTCGCTCTTCGATGGTGTCGTGCAGGCGGGCGCGAGCCCGTTTGTCAAAGGTGCCGCAGCCGACGAGAACAAGAGGCCCCGCGTAGCCGGGATGCGCCGCGGCGTAGGCGAGGGCGAGCATCGCCCCCCACGAATGACCGACGATCGCGGGAAGCTCGGAGCCGCACCGCGTCTTCACGAGCTCGTGGAGATCCGCCACGTGGCGCGCGACGGTGAGCGGCTCCTCTCCGCTCCCCCTCTGCCACGGCTCGAGAACGAGGAAGGAGGCGGCGAGCCCCCGCGCGATCGGCGCGGCTTCGCCTGCAGCGGCGGGACCCCCGTGAAGAACGACGATCAGGGGCCC
>JBDRFQ010000206.1:0-7934 GCA_043818685.1 Candidatus Eiseniibacteriota bacterium | reverse complement strand
GGAAGGAGGTGATCGCGCGCGCCCTGCACCGGGGGAGCACAGGGAGGCGGGGTCCCTTCGTCGGGATCAGCTGCGCGGCGATTCCTGAGACGCTCCTCGAAAGCCAGCTCTTCGGTCATCGGCGGGGCGCCTTCACAGACGCCCGGGAGGACCGCCGCGGCCTGTTCCAGGAGGCGGAGGGGGGGACCCTCTTCCTCGACGAGATCGGGGACATGCCCCTCCTTCTTCAGGCGAAGCTTCTGCGCGCGCTGCAGGAGAAGGAGGTCCACCCGCTCGGCGCCCCGGCGCCCGTTCCGGTGGACGTGAGGATCGTCGCCGCCACGCGGCACGACATCGAGGCGCTCGTCGCAGCGGGCCGCTTCCGCGAGGATCTTCTCTACCGCCTGAACGTCATCACCCTTCGGATTCCGCCTCTCCGGGAGAGACCGGAAGACGTGCTCCCCCTTCTCGCGCATTTCCTCGATAGGCAGAGCCGGCGCGCCGGTCGGACCTCGGTCGTGTTCTCGGCGGCCGCCCTCGAGCTGCTCAGGGGCCATCACTGGCCTGGGAATGTCCGCGAGCTGGAGAACCTCGTCGAGCGGGCTCTGGTTCTGGCGCAGGGGAGCACGATCGGAGTCGAGGACCTTCCCGAGACGGTCCGGGGCAGGCGCGAGCTGGCTGGTGAGCCCCGGGGGATGCACACCCTCGCGCGGGTGGAGAGGGAGCACGTCCTCCGGATTCTCCGGGCGGTGGGGGGGAACAAGGCGGCCGCGGCGCGGCTCCTCGGCTTGGACCGGAAGACCCTCTACCGAAAGCTCGAGGCGTACGGCGCCTCGCCCGAGGGACCGCCCGGCGACGGTCCCTGATCGCCACACCCGGGGCGTTTGTCCCCATCCCCTGCAAGCGATTGCCTTAGAAGAACTTCCACGGTCCGGTGACCGCCCCGGGGCGACGGACGGGGCGCCCGTCTTCTCCGCTCGAGCGGCCGTTCGTTCTTATCATCTGCAACCAAAAACAGTTACGGGCGCGGCCTCGCCTGGCACACCGCGTGCGGGCCCGAGCATGTGCGGGCCCCGTCCGGCGCAGGTGCCCGGGGATTCCGGGGGTGGCTAGGTCCCTCTCGACACCAGGCGAGTGATGGGGGAGATCGACCGGCGGGGCCCTTTCCTTTCGGAGCGGTGCAGGAGGAAGCGACATGATTCTCGTTCCGGGCGGGAGTGGGGGGGGCGGCCGAGAGGGCGGCTCGCTTCCCGAGATGCGGTGGAACGACATCGACGCGGCGGGCTGTTACCTGCTCATGGCCTTGGGGGATCTCATACGTCTCCCCGAGGAGGCGATCGACGCGGGCCGTCGGCCCATCGTTCGCGCCACGTCGAACCAGGGGGTCTGGGTGGCGCGACTTTCGGAGGACCCGGAGGCGCCTCTGTCGGTCGCGCGTGCGGTCGCGACCGCAAACGGTTACTTCGTCGACTTCTGAGGCATGGAGGTTGAGGACGAGATGAAGGGCGAAACGAACGAGCGGCGCACCGGGCGTGATCCCTCTCCGGCGAAGCAGAAGGCGCGCTCCGCCGGCGTGCTGTTTCGCCGGGAGGCAGGGCGCTTCAGGCTCCGCAACTGGAAGGGGCCGGGCGAAGGCGTCGCTCGCGCGCGGGGGAGAAGGCGAAGGAAGCGGTCCCCGCTCGCTCTCGCGGGGGGCTCGTCCTGGCGATCCTCTTCGCGGCGGGCTGCGGAGGGAACGGGAAACTCCTCCGCCAGAAGGACCTCGAGATCACCGGCCTCCGCGGCGACGTCAACCGTCTGCGGGGAGAGCTGGAGGCCGAGCGGGCGCGCGCAAGCAAGCTCGATGCGGATCTGGAGAGGGCCTTGGCGGATTTCAAAAGAAAGGACGAGGTGCTCCTCGAACGCAAGGGATCACTCTCGCGAGTGATGCTGTCGGAATCGGCCCTGTTCGCCTCGGGGAGCACCCGCCTGACGTCTCATGGGAAACAGATCATCGACAAGATCGCCGGCGTGCTCGCCGATTACCCGGACCACGAGGTCTTCATCGAGGGGCACACGGACAACGTCCCGATCGCCTCTCGGTACCAAAACCGGTTCCGCTCGAACTGGGAGCTGTCGGCGGCCCGGTCTCTCTCGGTGCTCCATTACATCCGGGAGAAGCACAGGATCGATCCGAAGAGGCTCGCCGTGGTCGGCTACGGGGAGCATCGCCCGGTCGCGGAGAACGCGACCGAGCATGGACGCGCGCAGAACCGAAGGGTCGTACTCGCGATCATGAAGCCTCTCTGAGGCCGAAGATCCGCCCGCCCGGCGCGCCGCGGGCGGGCCTCGGCCCCCGCGGGGCTCGCGCGGAAGGACCACCACCCCTCGAGAAGGAGGTCGGCCCATGAAGTGTCCGTATCTCCGACGCACCGACCGCCTCGCCTACTCGAACCGTTTCTACCTCTGCGAGAGCCCGGCGAGCGGCTCCGAGGTCCGTCTCCCGACGCTCGGAGAGCTCCGGCGGTTCTGCCGCACGGCCGGCGGTTACGTGCGGTGTCCGGCGTACGCGAAGACCCTCGGCGGGGAGTCGGCCCGGGCCTCCGGCATGGAGTCCGTCCAGCGGGCCGTTCCGCCGCCGTGAGGGGCGCGTCGAGCCCGTGAGAAGAACCTGTGGGACTTCGGGGGGCGCGCCCGCAAGCCGACTCGCGGGCCTCGTTGCTCGAGAGACCGGCCGGGCCGCCCCCGCATGGATCTCGGACGGGCATGACCCGGAGGCGCCCGCTCAGCGAGCGACCAGTCGGCGTGGTACGGGGACCCTCGATCGAGAAAGGAAGGGTAGAGCGCGGGATGGATCAAACACGGCGTGTCCGTCCGGCGGTTCTGCGAAAGACCCGGGCCAGCGGCACCGGGATCCGGCGCCGAGGGGACGGCGACGTGGTCGAGGAGACCGAGCGGGAGGCGCGATCCGGGCGGCCGGATCGCGTTCGGTCGGGACCGGATCGTTCTTCTTCTCTCTAGGGGGGAGAGTCGCTCCGCGACGTGATCGCCTACCCGAAGACGACGAGCGGGCTCTCTCTCATGGACGGGAGCCCCTCCGAGGTCGAGCCGGAGCTCCTCCGCGATCTCGGCATCGAGCTGAAGAAGAAGCCGTAGCCTGCCCCGCCTCCGTCCCACCGCCCGAGATCCCGATCGGGACCGCGGCCCTTCGAGCCGAGCGCGGCCTGGCTCCGTTTCAGCTCGCCAGCTCGGTCGCGAGCTTCTCGGGATTCGTGATTGGCGCTTGACAGGTGAAGGAACGGCAGACGTAGGCGGAGGCGGCCCCGTCGACCATCGGCTTCCCCTCGAGGAGGGGAACCGAACTCTCTTTCTCGCGCGGATCGCGAAGCGCGACGACCTGGTTCGGGTTGTACGCCCCGAACGCCGCGAGGAGGAGCGCGCCGGTGTCGGGGCTTTCGCGCCCTCCGACGATCGCCACCTCCCTCGGCGGAGAGAGAAGGAGCTCGAGGCTCCCGAGCCAGTGGCCGAACGCGCTCGGGTGCCGCTCCATCAGCTCCTGCATTGAGGCGACGGCGCGCCTCGCCGGCGACGCGTAGCGCTCCTCCCCGGTGTAGGCGGCGAGGAGGAGAAGGAGCCGGGCGGCGGCCGCGTTTCCGCTCGGCACGGCGTTGTCCTGCACGCCCTTCGGGCGGGCGACGAGCGCCTCGTGCTCCGTTCCCGTGTCGTGAAACCCGCCCTCCTCCCGGTCGGAGAAGCGCTCGAGGATCGCGTCACCGAGCGTGCGCGCGAGACGGAACCACCGCTCGTCGAACCCGGTCTGGTAGAGCGCGAGGAGGCCCTCCCCGAGAAAGGCGTGGTCCTCGAGGAAGCCGAGGGGGGACGAACCGGCCCCGTCCTTCCAAACGCGCAGCAGCCGCCCATCTTTCATGAGCGCTTCTTCGATGAACGAGGCATTTCGCTCCGCCGCCTCGAGGTAGCGGGGATCGTCGAGCACGCGGGCCGCCTCGGCGAAGGCGGCGAGCATGAGGCCGTTCCACCCGGCGAGCACCTTCTCGTCCCGGCCGGGACGGATCCTCCCCTCCCTCTCGGAGAAGAGGCGCTCCCGACCGCGCCGGAGGACCGTCTCGAGCTCGGCCCGCGGGATCCCGGCGCGGAGGGCGAGCTCCTCGCTGTCCCCGAGCCGGTTCGGGATGCTCCTCCCCTCGAGGTGGCCCCCCTTGGTCGCCCCGTAGGCCAAAGAGAAGAGGTTTCCCTCCTCCTCGCCGAGCGCCCGCCGGATCTCGTCAGGCGTCCACGTGAAGAACCTCCCCTCGCCCCCCTCGCTGTCCGCGTCCTCGCTGGAGTAGAAGCCCCCGCGCGCGCCGGTCATCTCGCGGAGCACGTAGTCGAGAACCCCCCTCGCGACCTCTCGAAAGAGCGGCCGCCCCGTGTGCTGATAGGCGTTCAGGTAGAGCCGGGCGAGAAGGGCGTTGTCGTAGAGCATCTTCTCGAAGTGCGGAACGAGCCAGCGGGGGTCGGTCGAGTAGCGATGGAAGCCGCCCCCCACGTGGTCATGACTCCCCCCTCTCGCCATGCGGTCCAGCGTGAACACGGCCCTCCGGAGCGCTTCCCGGTCCCCGGTTCTCCGCGAGCGCCGGAGAAGGAAGTCGAGGTTCATCGGCTGGGGGAACTTCGGGGCGCCGCCGAAGCCGCCGTTCGCCTCGTCGAACTCCTCGGCGAGGCGGGCCCCCGCTCGGTCCGAAACGGAGCGGTCGACGCCGGCTCCCCCGTGGAGAACCGGAGCGCGGCCGATCCGGCCGGCCAGCCGGGAGGCCTGCCCTTCGATCTCCGCGCGGCGCTCTCGAAACGCCTCGGCGGCGGCGAGGAGCACGCGCCGGAACGACGGCATCCCGTACCGGTCCTCGGGGGGGAAGTAGGTCCCCCCGAAAAAGGGCTTCGCCCCGGGTGTGAGGAAGACGCTCATCGGCCACCCCCCCGACCCGGTCATCGCCTGAACCGCTTCCATATAGATCGAGTCGAGATCGGGCCTCTCCTCCCGGTCGACCTTGATGCTCACGAAGTGCTCGTTCAGGATTCGGGCGGTCTCCCGGTCCTCGAACGACTCCCGCTCCATGACGTGACACCAGTGGCAGGCGCTGTAGCCGATGCTGAGGAAGATCGGCTTGTCCTCGCCCCGGGCGCGCTCGAGAGCCTCGGGGCCCCAGGTGTGCCAGTCGACCGGGTTCTCCTTGTGCTGGAGGAGGTACGGGCTCGATGCCCCTTCGAGCCGGTTCGGCATGGCGGTGCTCTCCCTTCCAGACGCGCCCGGCGTCCCGCTCCCCGTTCCTTTTCGATATAGTCGTCTCCCCGAGCGCGGTCAAGGAGCGCGCGCGTATTTTCTTGTAATCAATGGGATTAGGTCTCTTGAGCCCTCTGGGCCGCGAGGACCGCAGGGGAGGCGGGATGCGGCCCGGGGCTCCCCGGGCCGATGAGTGGGTGGCGGCGCCGGCGGCACCTGAGGGAGCGGGCGGCGGGATCCCTCCTGCCGGGGGAGCGAGCGCCTCGTTGACAGAAGCGCGTATCGCGGCGTAAATTGGGAAGGCGCGGCCGGGTCCGTCCCCGGCGCGCCGAGAGCGACCGGCGACTGGCCGGGCAGGGAGGCAAACCGAATTCCGTGGGATCGGTGATCGTCAGGAGGATGCACCTCGATGAGGTGGATCCCCTTCATCTTTTCGGGGCGGGCGACAGGAACCTCCGGCTCATCCAGAGCTCCTTCCCGTCGGTGCAGCTCGTCGCCCGGGGGGGGGACATCTACCTCGAGGGGGAGGAGCGCGACGTGCGCCGCCTCGAAACCCTGCTCCTCGACCTCGTGTCGCTCGTCAAGCAGGGGAAGGTTCTTCAAGACACGGACGTCCGCTACGCGATGAGCCTCGCGGTCGAGGAGGGGAACGGGACCCTATCGACCCTCTACGAGCCGGGGAAGCAGTACTTTCGCCTCAAGAAGGCGGTTAAGCCGAAGACGCACGGCCAGGAGGTGTACGTCCGCGGGCTCGAGAAGCACGACATCGTTTTTTCCATCGGGCCCGCGGGGACCGGGAAGACCTACCTCGCCGTCGCCGCGGCGGTCTCCGCGCTCCGGTCCCGCGAGAAGAACCGGATCGTGCTCGTGCGGCCCGCCGTCGAGGCGGGGGAGAACCTCGGCTTCCTCCCCGGGGACTTCCAGGAAAAGGTTGATCCGTACCTCCGGCCGCTGTATGATGCCCTGCACGACTTGATGGGCGCCGAGAGGATCCAGCGGGCCTTCGAGATGGGAATCCTCGAGGTCGCGCCGCTCGCGTACATGAGGGGGCGGACCCTCTCCGACGCGTTCGTCATTCTGGACGAGGCCCAGAACACCACGATCGGGCAGATGAAGATGTTCCTTACGCGGCTCGGGACCAACTCCCGGGCGGTCATCACCGGGGACATCACGCAGGTGGATCTCCCGGAGCCGTCCGAATCGGGCCTGATCAAGATCCAGCAGATCCTCGCGGGCATTCCGGAGATCCTGTTCGTTTACCTGACCCATCGCGACGTCGTGAGGCACCACCTGGTGCAGAGAATCATCCTGGCGTTCGAGAACCAGACCGGCGCGCCCCCCCCGGCCGCTCCGGAGCCGAACGGGCCCGGGGAGGCGGAAACCCGAGACGAGGACTGATCCCTTGAAGGTCTTCCCCTTCCGATCATCGGTCTCCCGCTCCTCGAAGAAGGAGAAGGAGCGCGATTCCCGAATCGGGGCGCGGCTCGAGGAGGGAATCCGCGGGGTTTCGTGGCGGCGTCTCGGAATCGCCGCCGGCCTGCTCGGGGCGATCACGGCCCTCTACCTTCCTCTCGGGAAGAACAAGTTCTTCCTCCCCGCCGAGGGGCAGGTCGTGAAGGAGGACATCCTCGCCCCCTTCGAGTTCCCCGTCCTCAAGGAGGAGGAGGACCTCGCCGGGGAGAGGGAGGAGGAGGCGAGGAAGGTCTTCCCGGTCCTCCGGGTCAGCGACGACGTGACGCGCGAGATCGAGCTGAGGAGCCGGGAGTTCTTCCTCGGCGTCGAGAGGATCATCGACTCCGAGGCGGATGTGGAGGAGCAGCACCGGATGATCGGCGAGCTCGGCGTCCCGCTCACCGAGTCGGCGCGCAACGTTCTTCTCGATCTCTCGAGCGAGAGCCGGATCCGCCGCGAGGTGACCGCCTTCCTCCAGGAGATCCTCGAGCGCGGCGTGATGACGGAGAAGGAGCTGTTCGCGGAAAGCGGATACGACCGCATCACCCTCACGCAGGAGGGCGAGGAGTACACGCTCGGCCTCGACAACTTCCTCGATCTCCGCGAGGCGGGCATCGAGGCGACCGACCGCGCCCAATCCGCTTTCGACGATAGCCGTTCGCTGGTGAACGCCTTCTACGAGACGGTGGTCCATCTCGCCGCTCCGAACCTCTTCTACGACGTGCAGGAAACGGAGAGGAGGCGCGAGGAGCGCCGAGCGGCGGTTCCCGAGCACACGGACATCTACCTCGAGGGGCAGAAGATCATCGGAGCCCACGAGCGCGTGACGAAGAACCACGTCAGCGTTCTCCGGTCGCTCGAGAAAAGGTGGACCGAGGAGAGGTTCGAGACGAGCCCCTGGCAGAAGATCTATCCGCACCTCGGCCGCCTCCTCGCGACCCTGACGGTCGTCGTTCTCTTCCTCGTCTATCTCCGCCGGCAGCGCCCGCGGATCTACGGGAAGGACGGCCATCTCCTTCTCGTCTCAACGATCGCCCTGATCGGGATCGGGCTCACCGCCCTCCTCAGCGCCCTGGGCCTCTCCCTCTATCTCATTCCGGTCGTCTTCGTCTCCATGCTCGCGACGCTTCTCTTCGACGATCACGTCGGCGCAGCGCTGACCGGGGCGTTCGTTTTCGTGGTCGCCCTGGTCGAGGGGCTTCCGCTCCCGCTTCTCTTCACGCTCGGCGTGGCCGGCGCGGCGGCG
>JBDRFQ010000205.1:0-7961 GCA_043818685.1 Candidatus Eiseniibacteriota bacterium | reverse complement strand
GCTACTTCGGGCGCCGGCACGAATCCCCGCGGCTGCGGGCGCTCGTCTCGCGGATCGAGGAGGTGGAGACCTTCCTCGTCGATTCGGAGCTGGAGGCCCTCGTCCTCGAGCTCAACCTGATCAAGGAGCACCGGCCCCGCTACAACGTCCGGCTCATGGACGACAAGAGATACCCCTCCAGCCGCGTGACGGCGGGGGAGCCGTTCCCGCGCGTCTTCGGAACCCGCGGCCTCGTCCAGGACGGCTCCCTTTACTTCGGGCCCTACACCGACGCGAAGGCGATGCGCCGCGTTCTCCGTCTCATCCGGGAGGTCTTCGCGCTACGCACCTGTCCGGCGCCGCTCCCTTCCCGTGCGGTTCGTCTCTGTCTCGACTATCAACTCGGAAAGTGTCTCGGGCCGTGCGAGGAGAAGATCACCGAGGAGGAGTACCGCCGGATGGTCGATCGGGTGATCCTCCTCCTCAAGGGGAAGAACCGGACGCTTCTCCTGGAGCTCCGGAGGGAGATGGGGCGGGCCGCGGAAGAGCGGCACTACGAGAGAGCTGCGCTCCTCCGGGACCAGATCGCGGCGGTCGAGCGCGTCATCGAGCGGCAGAGGATCAGCTCGAGCGATCCGGCGGACCGGGACATCGTCGCGCTCGCGGAGGGGGACGGGGAGCTCGTCGCGGTGCTCCTTCGCGTGCGCGAGGGGAAGATGACGGGGAAGGAGACCTTCCACCTCCGGGCGGGGGCGGAGGAGGAGCCCCTCGGTCCGTTCCTCAAGAGGCTCTACGAGGGTGCTCCGGCGATCCCTCCGGAGATCCTCGCCGACCGCGAGGCGGCGGACCGGGAGGCGATCGAGGCGTGGCTCACCTCGCGCGCCGGCTTCCGCGTGCGGCTCCTCGCCCCGCTCCGCGGTGAAAAGAAGCGGCTCGTCGATCTCGCCCGGGCGAACGCGGCGCACGAGCGGGAGGCGGCTCTCGTGCGGAAGCTCGCCCGGAAGGACCGGTCCTTCGGCGCGCTCAGGGAGCTGGAGCGGGCGCTCGAGCTCCCCGCCCTCCCCCGGCGCATCGAGTGCTTCGATTGTTCGAACATGGGAGATCGAGACCTCGTGGGATCGTCGGTCTCGTTTCTCGACGGCCTGCCCGAGAAGGGCCGCTACCGCCGCTACCGGATTCGCACGGTTCGCGGGGTCGACGACTTCGCCTCGATCGGGGAGATCGTCAGGAGGCGCTTCCGGCGGCTTCTCGCCGAGGGTGACCCGCTCCCCGACCTCGTTCTCGTCGACGGGGGGAAGGGGCAGCTCGCGGCCGCCTCGGGCGCCCTCCGCGAGGCGGGAGCAGAGGAGACCTCCGCAGCCTCGATCGCCAAGAGGGAGGAGGAGGTCTTCCGGCCGGGGGTCGCGGAGGCGATCCGCCTGCCGGATGGGCCGGGTCTCCGCCTCCTCCAGCGCGTCCGGGACGAGGCGCACCGCTTCGCGATCGCCTATCAGAGGCGCCGCCGGGCGGACGGGGTCTCCCGGAGCGCGCTCGACGAGGTGCGAGGACTGGGAGCCGGGAGGAAGCGCGCCCTTCTCGAGCGGTTCGGCTCGGTCGCGCGGATCCGCGCCGCCGCGGCCGAGGATCTCGCGCGGGTTCCCGGGATCGGCCCGGTCCTCGCGCGGAGAGTTCACGAGCATCTTCGGGGGGGGAAGCGATGAGCCGGGCGCGTGTGTCCCCTCTTCGCCACGCCGTCCGCGACTTCCTCGTCCACCTGAAGACCGAGAGGGCACTCGCCGCGAACACGATCGAGAGCTACCGCCGGGACCTCGAGCGCTACGCCGGCTTTCTCGAGGGAGACGGCGTGGAGGAGCCGGAGGAGATCGGGCAGGATCACGTCGTTCGGTTCGCCGAGCGCGAGGGGCGGGCCGGGCTCTCCGCGCGAACGCTCGCCCGCCGCTACTCGTCGCTCCGGCGCTTCCACCGCTTCCTCGTCCAGGAGAAGATCCTCGCGAAGGACCCGACCGCGGCTCTTCTCTCGCCGCGGCTCCCGTTCCGGCTCCCCCACGCCCTTCCCGTCCGGGACGTGGAGCGGCTGCTCGACGGGATCCGGCTCGAGCGTCCGATCGACCTTCGCGACCGCGCCCTCCTCGAGTTCCTCTACGCGACCGGAATGCGCGTCTCCGAGGTCGTCGCGTTTCCCCTGCGCGGCCTCCTGCGCCGGGAGGGATACGCGCGCTGCGTCGGGAAGGGGGGGAAGGAGCGGGTCGTTCCGGTCGGACGCCGGGCGAAGGAGGCGGTGGATGCGTATCTCGGCCGGGCGCGCGGGGCTCTCATCCGCGGGAGAGAGACCGGCGCCCTCTTCGTGAACCACCGCGGGGGGGCGCTCTCCCGGATGGGGGTCTGGAAGATCCTCAGGAAGCGCGCCCGCGAGGCCGGGATCGAGGGGAGGCTCTCCCCGCACACGCTCCGCCACTCCTTCGCGACCCATCTGCTCGAGGGGGGGGCGAGCCTTCGCGACGTCCAGGAGATGCTCGGCCACAGCGATCTCTCAACGACCCAGATCTACACGGCGGTCGACCGGACGTACCTCAAGGAAGTCCACCGGACCTTCCACCCGCGCGGGTGATTCCCCGGCTCGATGGGCCACGGTTCCTCCTCTCCCCGGCGGGGCGGGCGGCCCGAAAAGGGTGGAAACCCCCGCGCGGGCTGTGCTTCAATACCCCCGCAAACGAGGGGGAATCGCGATGGTTCCGATGACGGACGAGGTTCGGGGAACCGGGTACAAGGTCGATCTCGAGAGCTTCCAGGGACCCCTGGATCTCCTCCTCTTCCTCATCAAGAGGGACGAGATCGACATCTACGACATCCCCATCGCCAGGGTGACGGAGCAGTATCTCGAGCACATCCGCCTCATGCAGATGCTCGATCTCGAGGTCGCCGGGGAGTTCCTCGTCATGGCGGCGACGCTCATGCGGATCAAGGCGAGGATGCTCCTCCCCCGTCCCGAGCTGGAAGAGGGGGAGGAAGAGGAGGATCCGCGCGAGGAGCTTGTCCGTCGAATCATCGACTATCGAAGGTTCAAAAACATCGCGGACCGGCTGCGGGATCGCGCCGAGGAGCGGAGCCACCTCGCCGGGCGGCCCGAGCCGGACGGCGAGGACCCGGAGCCGGCCGACCGGGGGGAGGTGCTCATTCCGGTCGACCTGACCGGCCTCCTCCGCCTGTTCGCCGACGTCATGGAAAGGACCCCTCGTCTCGAGCCGTACGAGGTGATCCTCCACGAGTACACGCTGGAGGAGAAGATCGAGCGGATCGAGAACGCTCTCCGGAAGGCCGAAGAGGTCGAGTTCGAGGGCCTCTTCGAGCCGGAGGCGAAGAGGGCGGAGATCGTCGTGACCTTCATCGCCCTCCTGGAGCTCCTCCGCCTCCAGAGGATCGCTCTCGTCCAGGCGGGGCTTTTCGGGCGGATTCGGATTCGCCGCCGAACGGAAGCCGGGGATGGAAACGGAAACGGGAACGGCACTGAGCACGAAACGGGTTCTTGAGGCGCTCCTCTTCGCCTCGGAAGCCCCTCTCAGGATGCGCGACCTTCGCGCGCTCCTGCCGGAGACCCCGCCGAAGGAGATCGCCGAGGCGTTCGCCCGGCTCGGGGAGGAGTACGACGGCGAAGGGCGGAGCTTCCGGCTCGTCGAAATCGAGGGGGGGTGGCAGCTCTTCGCGAGGAAGGAGTACTTTCCCTGGATCCGGAGGCTCAGGAGCGATCTCCGGCCGATGCGCCTCTCCCGCGCCGCGCTCGAGACGCTCGCCATCATCGCCTACCGCCAGCCGGCGACCCGCGCGGAGATCGAGCACATCCGCGGGGTGGACGCGGGGGGCGTGCTCCGCACCCTTCTCGACCGGAACCTGATCGCGCTGAAAGGGCGGGCCGAGGGTGTGGGGCGCCCGCTCCTCTACGGAACGACGGACTTCTTCCTCAATCATTTCGGTCTCAAGAGTCTGGAGGAGCTTCCCAAGACCGAGGAGCTCTCGGAGATCATGAAGTCGAAGGAGCGTCTCGCGGTCGAGGCGGAGGTCGAGGAGATCCTCGCCGAGCGCGGCCGGGCGGGGGAGCAGCCGGGAGAGGAGAGCCCCGGAGAGGAGGAGGAGCTCCCGCAGGCCGGGTGGGAGGAAAGGGGAGAGGGGGAGCAGAAGGATGACCCTCCCGCCGGAGAGCTCTAGGGAAGACGGAATCCGGATCAACCGGTTCCTCGCCTCCGCCGGACTCGGATCGCGGCGGAAGGTCGAGGAGTTGGTCCTCCGGGGCCGCGTGACGGTCAACGGGCAGCCGGTGCGCGATCTCTCCGTGCGGATCGATCCGGAGAGGGACCGGGTGCGCGTGGGGGGGCGCGTCGTCGCCCCGCCGCGGAGGGTCGTTTACGTTCTCCTCCACAAGCCGGCCGACTGTCTGACAACGACGCGAGACCCGGAGGGCCGGCGCACGGTCTACGACTTTCTCCGCGGCCTTCCGGTCCCCGTTCTCCCGGTGGGCCGGCTCGATCGGTTGAGCGAAGGCCTTCTCCTCCTCACGAACGACGGGCCGCTCGCCTTCCGGCTCACGCACCCGCGCTATCGCGTCGAGCGGGTCTACCGCCTCACCGTCGGGGTGGAAATGGACGAGGCGGCCGTCCGCCGCTTCGGCGCCGGCGTCCGGATCGACGGAACGCCCGCCCGCCCCGCCGACGTCCGTCTCGTCCATCGATCGCGGAAGCGCACCACCCTCGAGGTCGTTCTCGCGGAGGGGCGGAACCGGGAGATCCGGAGAATCTGCAGCGCGCTGGGTCTCCCGGTCCAGCGCCTGATTCGGATCCGCCTGGGGCCGCTCTCCCTCCGGGGGCTCGCGCCCGGCGAGTGGCGGCTTCTCGGAGAGAAAGAGGCGGACCTTCTCCGCCGGAGCGTCCGCCTCGGCGTGAGCTAGCCAGGATCATGCACGCGTTTTCGCCGCGAGGGTGCCGAGCGCGTGCCGAGAGGCCGACCTGGACGAGCCGCTTCCGGAAACGTAGTCTCGGCACTACGTTGAGGAACCGGGGACGGAAGGGAGGCCTCGCAGGCGTCCCCTCGCGCGACCGAGGCGGGCACCCGGCCCGAAGGGGCGGGTCGCCGAGGAAGCTCCCGAAGCGCGGGAGCGCGGAGGGAGATCCGCAGCCGCAGCAGGAAACGCGTGCATGATCCTGGCCAGGGCGGCGGGGCGAAGCGGACTCACGAGGGGTGTTCTTCGCCGGAGTTCCCCCGGGCCCGGGGGAGCGAGGATCGAAACCGGTCCCTTCCGGAGGGCCGAGGCGCGCGGGGATGATCCTTCACCTACGAAAGAACGTGTCCGCCCGGGAGAAGAAGGACCTCCTCCGGAGGCTCGCCCTCCGGGGGGTGCAGGTGCACTACTCTCCCGGATCGGACGAGACGATCCTCGCGGCGATCGGGGACCGGAGAGAGCTCGAAGCGGAGAGGCTGGAAGCCCATCCGGCGGTCGCCGAGGTGGTCCCTCTCGACACCTCGTTCAAGCTCGCCAGCCGCGCGTTCCGCCCGGGCCTCTCGGAGGTGCGGGTGGGGGACCTCGTCTTCGGGGGGAAGCGGATCCACGTGATGGCGGGTCCCTGCTCGGTCGAGAACCGGGAGGACCTCCTCTCCCTCGCGCGGGAGCTGAAGGGAGCGGGCGCGACGGTTCTCCGGGGGGGCGCCTTCAAGCCGCGCACCTCCCCGTACAGCTTCCAGGGGCTCGGGGAGGAGGGGCTCCGGATCCTCGCGGAGGCGCGGGAGGAGACAGGCCTTCTCGTGGTGACCGAGCTGATGGACACCCGGGACGTCGATCTCGTCTGCCGCTACGCGGACATCGTCCAGGTCGGCGCGCGGAACGTCCAGAACTTCGCTCTCCTCAAGGAGGTCGGCAAGACCCGGAGGCCGGTTCTTCTCAAGCGCGGCATGATGACGACGGTGAACGAGTACCTCATGTCGGCCGAGCACGTCATGTCCGGCGGCAACTACGACGTGATCCTCTGCGAGAGAGGGGTCCGCTCCTTCGAGCCGGCGATGCGGAACATGATGGATCTCGCGGCCGTTCCCCTCGTCCATCACCTCAGCCATCTCCCGATCATCGTCGATCCGTCGCACGGGACCGGCCACTGGCGCTGGGTGTCGCCGCTCTCGATGGCGGGGATCGCCGCGGGCGCGGACGGGCTGATGATCGAGGTCCACGCGAGACCGGACCAGGCGTACTCGGACGGGGACCAGTCGCTCCTCCCCGACCGGTTCCGGAGACTGATGCGCGACCTCCGGAAGATCGCCGCCGTCCTCGGAAGAAGCCTCGGATGAGCCGGGCCCCGTTCTTTCGCGTGCGGCCCGGAGCGGTCCCGCAAGGCTCGATCGCCGTTCCGGGCGACAAGTCGATGACGCACCGGGCTCTTCTTCTCGGCGCTCTCGCCGAGGGAGAGACCCTCGCCGTTCGCCCGAACCGGGGGGCGGACTGCCTCGCCACCGCCGCCGCGCTTCGCCGCCTCGGGGTCTTGATCCAAGAGAGCGCGGAGGGGTTCCTGATCGAGGGGATGGGCGGGGAGCTTCGCGAACCGGAAGGGGCTCTCGACTGCGGCAACTCGGGGACCGGCGCGCGCCTTCTCGTCGGCCTTCTCGCCGCCCAGCCGTTCGTCTCGACGATCGACGGGGATGCATCGCTCCGGCGCCGCCCGATGGGGCGGATCGTGGGGCCGCTCCGCGCCATGGGGGCGCGGATCGAGGGGCCCGAGGACGGGGGCCGCCTTCCGCTCACGATCCGCGGGGGCCGGCTCCGCGGGATCGTTCACCGGTCACCGGTCGCATCGGCGCAGGTGAAGTCGGCGATCCTCCTCGCCGGGCTCCGGGCGGGGGGCAGGACCACGGTCGTCGAGCCGCGCCTCTCCCGCGATCACACCGAGCGGATGATCGCGTATCTCGGAGGGAAGGTGGAGCGTGGTGCCCTCTCCGCCTCCGTCGAGGGGGGAGGCGCCCTCCGGGGCGCGCGCCTCGAGATCGGGGGAGATCCCTCCTCGTCCGCTTTCTTCCTCGCGGCGGGGCTTCTCGTCCCCGGCGGGGAGGTCGTCGCGCGGGGGATCCTCGACAACCCGACGCGGACCGCCTTCCTCGACGTGCTCGAGCGGATGGGGGGGCGGATCGAGAGGACCGCGGTCCCGACCACCGGGCCCGAGGGGCGGATGGACGTCCGCGCGCGGGCCGGCCCCCTCCGGGGGACCGTGATCGAGGGGGAAGAGGTTCCCCGGCTGATCGACGAGATCCCGGTCCTCGCCGTGGCCGGGGCCCTCGCGGAGGGGGAGCTCGAGGTGCGGGACGCGGCGGAGCTCCGCGTCAAGGAGAGCGACCGGATCCGCCTCATCGTCTCGATGCTCCGCTCGTTCGGTGCGGAGGCCGCGGAGAGGCCGGACGGGTTCACGGTGAGGGGGAGGGGGGGCCTTCGGGGCGCGCGCGTCTCGAGCGGCGGCGATCACCGGATCGCGATGGCCGCTGCGGTCGCGGGGCTCGCCGCGCGGGGCGAGACGATCGTCGAGGAGACCGCCTGCACGGCGACGTCGCTCCCGGAGTTTCTTCGGCTCGCCGGAGAGCTCGGCCTCGGCGGCGCCCTCGCGGAGGAGGAGGCGTGAGGATCGTCGTCGCGATCGACGGGCCGGCGGGGGCGGGGAAGAGCACGACCGCCCGTGCGGTCGCCGAGAGGCTCGGCTACCGCTATCTTGACACCGGAGCGCTCTACCGGGCGCTCGCGCTCGCGGTGATCCGTTCGGGCGTGAAGGATCTTCTCGGGGAAGAGGCGGTGGCGGTCTGCCGCGCCGCGCGCGTCCGCCCCGTGTGGCAGGGGAGCGCGATGCAGGTTCTCCTCGACGGGGAGAACGTGAGCGAGGCGATCCGCTCGCCGGAGGTGACCCGCCTCGTCTCTCCTCTCTCCGCACGCCCCGAGGTGCGGGAACAGCTCATCGCGCTCCAGCGCG